>NZ_DGRD01000008.1:0-128872 GCF_002390965.1 Corynebacterium sp. UBA4397 | reverse complement strand
CCATGACCGTCACGCTAAGGCATAGCCACCCAGCACAACAATCCCCAACCGCGCCCAGTAAGGAAACTGTGGATAACCCACCAGCGCCGGACGCAGTTATCCACAGCTGGGCCGCCTCGCCAGAACTTGGCAGTGCGGGAGCATGGCCATCCGGTCTATCCTGAAGGATTGGGCCCAAGCGGAGGACAACTGACCACCAAAACCACTGCACTCCAAAACCGGAAGAGCAGCTAAGCCCAAAGACCTAAAGCAAGGAAACTGCGTCGGAGGAGACGTAGAGAACTGTCTCCTTGCGCCCGTGTGCGCCAGCCGCCGGCCAGTCTACGGCGGGTGATCCATCGACGACATGCTTGACAGCCTCGGCCTTGGCTGCACCTGAGACCAAGAGCCAAATTCGATCTGAGGAGTTCACGGCGGGCAGAGTCAAAGTGATGCGCTCTGCAGGAGGTTTGGGGGAGTCATGCACGGCAACGGCAAGTTCCGTCTCCTCGCGGACAGCTGGGGAGTGCGGGAAGAGCGAGTTGATATGGCCTTCCGGACCCATACCCAAAAGATGAAGATCGAAGCCATGGGGGGCGAATTCAGCAATCTCTGCGCTATAGGCCTTGGCAGCGGCCTCCATGGCGATGGCCCCAAGATCGAAGCCGTGGATGTTGCGCTCGGGCACCCCTACGGAGTTGAGAAGCGCTAATCGTGCTTGGCCTTCATTGGAGTCCGGGTCGGTGACGGGAACGTTGCGCTCGTCGCCGAAGAAGATATGAACGCGCGTCCAGTCAATGGAAAGCGCAGGGTAATCCTCGCTCTGCTGGAGTGCGGCTTGATCGAGCCGCGCCAATTCTCGCAGGGTGCCGATTCCGGCGCCTCCCCCGGTGAGGACAACACGCGCTACTCCGTCACCGTGTAGTCCGCCCCCCGGGGATTGCAGTGCAGCAACGGTGTCGATGAATGAGAGGGCGGCGGAAGAAACCAGTTCTTCTTCATCGCTGACGCGGTGGAGAGTACCCATGGTGTGTATCGGTCCTTATCAAGATGTGGGGAGAGTGAAAACAGATGTATGAAAAGAGAAGGCGAAGAAATCTAACTGTAGTTTACGCGGCCCAAAGCCCTCAACGCCCTGGCATAGGTGTCATCGGTGTCTAGGTGACGGAGTTCCTCGGAGAGTACTTCGGCTTGGGAGCGCACGCTCAAAGACACGATCGATTCGGGGGATCCAGGCATGTCGACGCGTACCGAACGGCTGTCAATGACCTCGATGGAGATCGGTGCAGTCTTACGGTGGAATACAAGCTTGTGGATGGGGAAGCAGGCGCTGCAGTCCTTCTCCGAGATCACGCGGTGAACTGGGACGGCGAGCCTGTCTACCAGCCAGCCGGCGGCCAAGTCGGCAGCGGGGCTGGCGGCAGGACCAGAAATCTCCACGGAATCGACGGCCTCATGCGGGTGGCGGTCAAGTGCGGAGGCAACAATTCCGCGCCACAGCGTGATGGACGCCCACGTCATATCGGAATCGCCGGGGGCGTATCCGGAGGAAAGCTGATAGAGTGCCGTGCGATCTGCAGACTCGTCGTGGGCAACGTTCGTAATACGCCGTTGCGCCAGCGTGCCGACTGGGTGCTCGGAGGGCCGCGGCGGGCAGGCAATAGGCCACCACGCAACGATGGGAGTATCCGGCAATAGTAACGGGGTCAGAACGGCTTCTGCCTGATTCGCCAGCTTGCCCTGCAAAAGCATCACCACCATCTCGGAGGCGCCGGCTTCACCGCCGACGCGCAACTGCGCATCGAGCTTGGTAGCAGCCTCGGGATCACCCGAGACCACAACGAGTACGCGGGAGGGGTGCTCGTGGGAGGCATCGCGCACGGAGGAGAGGATGGCCTCGAGATCGTCACCTTCTTGGGACACGACGATGAGGGTGAGGACTCGGCCGGTGGTCAGGGTATAGTGCTCCTGAGCATCCACCAGCTTCTTGGAGATACTGCGGGTCGTGGTATCTGGCAGCGGAATAATCATCTGCTCTAGTTCTCTCCTTTAAGGCCGACGCCAGGTGTGTCCCCGGCGTCGCAGCATCGTGTCTGCGGATTCGGGGCCCCAGGTGCCGGCCGGATATTCTTCCGGCTGACCAGCTTGGGCCCAGTAGTTGATGATGGGATCGAGGATAGACCACGACAACTCCACCTCTTCGTTGGTGGGGAAGAGGGAGGACTCATCCAAAAGAGCATCCAAGATGAGGCGCTCATATGCCTCCGGGGACTCTTCAGTGAAAGCCTCGGCATAAGCAAAGTCCATGTTGACGTCCCGCACCTCCATGGTGGAGCCGGGAACCTTGGAGCCAAAGCGCATGGTTACGCCCTCATCCGGCTGCACTCGAATAACCACCGCGTTGTGGCCAAGGGCCTCGGTCTCACCGTTATCGAAGGGCTGATGCGGTGCGGCTTTGAAAACGAGCGCGATCTCCGTCACGCGCCGGCCTAAGCGTTTACCCGTGCGCAGATAGAAGGGAACCCCACCCCAGCGCCGCGAGTTGACCTCTAAGGTGCATGCTGCGTAAGTCTCAGTCGTGGAAGCGGGATCGAAGCCGTCTTCCTCGCGCAGGCCCTTCACATATTCCGAACCCTGCCAGCCCGCCGAGTATTGACCGCGAGCGGTGGTCTTGTTCAACGGATGAACTGCATGCGTTGTGCGCAAGACCTTGATCTTCTCGGCCTGCAAAGCCTCTGGCTGGAAGGAGGATGGCTCCTCCATGGCTACTAGGGCTAGGAGCTGCAGAAGGTGGTTCTGGATCACGTCTCGCGCGGCGCCGATTCCGTCGTAGTATCCGGCACGCCCTCCGAGGCCGATGTCCTCCGCCATGGTGATCTGGACGTGGTCGATGTAGTGAGCGTTCCACATGGGCTCGAAGATCTGGTTAGCGAAGCGCAGTGCCAGGATATTCTGAACCGTTTCCTTGCCCAAATAGTGGTCGATGCGGAAGACCGAGGACTCGGGGAACACCGCGTTGACTATCTCGTTGAGCTTGCGCGCGGATTCCTGATCGTGGCCGAAGGGCTTTTCAATGATGACGCGGCGCCAAGAGTCAGCAACACTGTTGCTCATGCCTACTCTTTCGAGCTGGTGGCAAATATTGGAGAAGAACTCTGGGGGAACTGAAAGATAATAAGCCCAGTTTCCACCGGTGCCGCGCAGGGTATCTAGTTCCCCAAGGCGCGCGGAGAGGCAGTCAAAGCCCTCGTCATCGAAAGCGCCACGGACGAACTCGATACCGCGGGCAAGGTGCTCCCAGACATCCGCACTGAACTTCGTGCGCGAACCGGATTTCACGGCATCGAGGACGTAGTCTGCGAAAGCGGCATTACTCCAGTCCCGACGACCGTAACCTACTAGGGTAAAACCTGCGGGAAGCAGCCCGCGGTTGGCCAAGTCATAGATGGCGGGCAAGAGCTTCTTGTATGCCAAATCACCGGTCACGCCGAAGATGACCATGCCCGAGGGACCGGCGATTCGAGGCAGGCGCTTGTCTTTGGCGTTGCGCAAAGGGTTGACCCAGGCGCTTGATTCCGTCACGAAATATCCTTTCGCAGGTGCGTAAAGTAAGTCCAGCAGCCTATTCTAGCGACAGCAGCCCCGTCGAGGTTACTCGACGGGGCATAAACGGCGGCTGCTAAAGAGCCGCGGATGCTGAAGGCGCTGAAGAAGCTAGGATAGGCGGGCCTGAATGGACTCGAGCAGTTCCTGCCAAGCGGCAACGAACTTGTCGACGCCCTCTTGCTCAAGCACCGCAAAAACCTCCGCAAAGTCAATCCCCGCAGCCGCTACAGCTGCAAGAATGTCCTCGGCGCCGGACTGAGAACCGGTGAGCGTATCCCCGTGCAATCCGCCTTCGACGAGTACGGCGTCGATGGTTTTCTCCGGCATAGTGTTGACCGTGTGCGGGCCGGCAAGCTCCGTGACATACAAGGTAGAGGGGTAGTCAGGATTCTTCACACCAGTCGATGCCCATAGTGGGCGCTGGGGGTTTGCCCCAGCCGGAAGCCCTGAGTCCTCCCCGAACTGCTCGAGGAAGACGCCGTATGCGCGCTGTGCGTTGGCCACACCGGACTTTCCGCGCAGGGCCAGAGCCTCGGCGCTGCCGATCTCCTCGAGCCTGCGATCTACCTCGGTGTCGAGGCGGGAGACAAAGAAGGAAGCGACAGAGTGGATCGTGGATACATCATGTCCATTTTCCGCAGCGCGCTTGATGCCATGCTTGAAAGTCGCGATGACATCTTCGTAGCGTGCCACCGAGAAAATGAGGGTGACGTTGACCGAGATTCCGTCAGCGAGGGCGTCAGCGATGGCGGGCAGGGAACCGGTGGTAGCTGGGATCTTGATCATGAGGTTGGGACGATCCACCGTGGACCACAGCTCGCGGGCCTGTGCCAGCGTAGCTGCGGCATCATCGGACAGGCGGGGGTCAACCTCGATGGATACGCGGCCATCTTGGCCATTGCTTGCGCGGTAAATGTCTGCGAAAACGTCGCAGGCATCTCGAACATCTGCGACAGCCAGCGAATAAACCGCGGCATCAGCTTGTGCCCCGGCTGCTTTAAGCTTGGCGATGTCCTCATCGTAGGCCGTTCCTTGAGACATTGCGGAGGCAAAAATGGCCGGGTTGGTGGTAACTCCGACGATGGACTTGGTGCCAATGATCTCCTGGAGGTTACCGGACTGGAGGCGGTCGCGGGAGAGATCATCGAGCCAGGTGGAAGTGCCGAGTTGGGCGAGCTCGTCGATTGCGGTCATGTAGAAAACTCCTTGTCAGATTTCTTGACTGTTACTTGACTAAACCTCGGTTCTCGTTCCCTATGGAAGCGAGAACCGAGGTGAGACTGGTTAAAGCGAAGCGAGAGAATCCTTGGCTGCGGCGACAACGGCGTCGACGGTGAAGCCAAACTTCTCGAAGAGCTCGGCAGCCGGTGCAGAAGCACCGTAGTGCTCGAGGGAGACGTTGCGGCCGAAGGAGCCGGTGTACTTGAACCACGGCATGGCGATGGCGGCCTCGATAGATACGCGTGCCTGAACGCTGGCGGGGAGGACGGACTCCTTGTACTCAGCGTCCTGAGCATCGAACCACTCCAGGCAAGGGGCGGAGACTACGCGAGCCGCAGTCCCGGCAGCCTCGAGCTGCTCGGCGGCCTCTACAGCCCGTTGAACCTCAGAACCGGTGGCCAACAAGATAACGTCTGGGGTTTCCTTGGAGCCTTCTACCAATACGTAGGCGCCGCGGCGCACGCCCTCATGGGCCTTTTCCTTGGTGCCCTCGAGCACGGGGAGGTTCTGGCGAGAAAGCGCCAAGCCCTTCGGAGCGGCGGGTGCCTCAAGTGCTGCGGCCCAAGCCTGAGCTGTCTCGTTTGCATCAGCGGGGCGAATGACGGCCAAGTTGGGGATTGCACGCAATGCAGCAAGGGTCTCCACCGGCTGGTGGGTAGGTCCATCCTCACCCAATCCGATCGAGTCATGCGTCCAGACATAGTAGGTGTCCGTGGACATTAGGGCGCCGAGACGCACGGCGGGGTACTGGTACTCGGAGAAAATGAGGAAGGTGCCACCGTAGACGCGGGTGCCGCCGTGGAGCGCGATGCCGTTCATGATGGCAGCCATAGCGTGCTCGCGGATGCCGAAGTGGAGGTTGCGGCCGTAGGGCTGCGCCGACCAAGCACCGGTGGAGATCGAGTTGGGGCCGAAGGAATCCGCGCCCTTGATCACGGTGTTATTGGAGCCAGCCAAGTCAGCCGAGCCACCCCAGAGCTCTGGCAGGGTAGCAGCGAGCGCCTGGATGGCGGCCTCGGAGGCCTTGCGGGTTGCTACGGAGTCTCCGGCATCCCATACCGGCAGTTGCGCCGCGAAGTCAGCTGGGAGCTCGCGAGCGCTGAGGCGATCGAAGAGAGCTTTATTTTCTGGGTTCGCGGCAGCCCACGCATCGAACTTCTCCTGCCAGGCGGCGTGGCTACGGGCGCCCCGCTCGACGAGCTGGCGCGTGTGGGAAATAACTTCCTCATCGATATGGAAGTTCTCTTCCGGATTGAAGCCGAGAACTTCCTTGGTGGCGGCAACCTCATCGGCGCCAAGCGCGGAACCGTGCACGCCACCGGTGTTCATCTTATTAGGGGCGGGGTAGCCGATGACGGTCTTGACGCGAATGAAAGAGGGGCGAGTGGTTTCTGCCTTGGCGGCGGAAACGGCCTCCTCGATCGCCACGACATCCTCGCCGGACTCGACGGTCTGCACGTGCCAACCGTAGGCTTCGTAGCGCTTGGCGACGTCCTCGTTGAAGGCAATGTTGGTGTCATCCTCAATGGAGATGCGGTTATCATCCCAGAACACGATGAGGTTGCCCAGTTGCTGGGTGCCTGCCAGTGAGGATGCTTCACCGGTGACGCCCTCTTGGAGGTCGCCATCAGAGGCAATGACGTAGACAAAGTGATCGAAAGGGGACTCGCCCGCTGGGGACTGGGGATCAAAAAGGCCGCGCTCGCGGCGAGCCGCCATGGACATTCCAACAGCGGTGGCTAGGCCTTGGCCGAGCGGACCGGTGGTGGTCTCTACACCATCGGTGTGGTGTACCTCGGGGTGTCCCGGGGTCTTAGAACCCCACGTGCGCAGGTTCTCAAGATCTTCCATCTCGAGACCGAAGCCACCCAAGTAGAGCTGAATGTACTGCGTGAGCGAAGAGTGACCCACCGAGAGGACGAAGCGGTCTCGTCCCGCCCAGTGCACGTCATGGGGATCGTGGTTGAGCACGCGCTGGTAGAGCGTGTACGCCAGCGGAGCCAAAGACATAGCGGTACCCGGGTGGCCGGAACCGCAATTCTGCACCGCATCGGCCGCGAGAATGCGGACTGTGTCCACAGCGCGGGTGTCCGTATCGGTCCAATCTGCCGGATAACGGCGCTCGACCATTGCCTGCAGTTCTTCGGGCAGCTTTACTTGCGACACAGTGGAAAGCCTCACTTACGACGTTGAGATGTAACTTGACTCCATCAGTCTAGTATTAGTCTCGGACATTTTGTGACACCTCGGGTGGATTATAGAATCGGCGCCTGAAAACTGTAGGCTGGCATGGTTAAGAATTGGTCGTAGATAGCGGGGAACTTTTCCGAGCGCGCGACCGACTACTCCAGCAGGCCCTTATTTTATGTGGCCTTGCCTAACCCCTGTGTCCAGATTTTGGAGGAATATCCTTGGAGACTCTCAAGGCCTATATTGCGCTAACGAAGCCAAGGATTATTGAGCTTCTACTCGTTGCCGCAATTCCGGCCATGCTCCAGGCTCAACGCGGCTTCGAGGCCGTCTCTGACAACTTCTGGCTCATTCTCTCCACCATCTTCGGCGGTTGGATGGGTGCTGCTGCGGCCCATACCTTTAATAATGTCGTTGACTATGAGATCGACCAGAAGATGCAGCGCACGCGTGCTAGGCCCTTGGTTAGGGCCACCATTTCGCGGCGTAATGCGGCGATCTTCGCCTGTGTCATGCTGGCGCTTTCCGTGTTCTGGCTCGGTGTCATCGCGCACTCGTGGTTGGCGGCATTCTTCGTCCTGCTTACGAACTTCTTCTACGTGGTGGTTTATACCAAGTTCTTGAAGATGCGCAATTCCCAGAACATTGTCTGGGGCGGTCTAGCCGGCTGCATGCCAGCGATGGTCGGTTGGGCGGTCATTCGTGACAACGCGCCCGATGCAGAGCCCGACCGCTGGTGGCAAGCGGTAGTCCTGTTCCTCATTATCTTCTTCTGGACTCCGCCTCACACGTGGGCTCTCGCGATGAAGTATAAGGAAGACTACCGCAAGGCTAACGTTCCCATGTTGCCTGTGGTTGCACCAGAATCCGAGGTTACCAGGCAGATCGTCTGGTACACCGTCGGAACCGTTATCGTGACTTTCCTCATCATCCCCGCCGCTTCGTGGATTTACCTCGTGGCAGCAGTGACCTCGGGGGCCGTATTCCTGTGGATGGCAATTGCGCTGAACAAGGGCGTGCGCAATGGCGCAAAGGTCAAGCCCATGCGCCTGTTCATCTTCTCCAACAACTACCTGTCCGTGCTCTTTATCGGGCTGTCCATCGACGCGGTGGTCGGCTGGGAGCCTATCGGGCAGATGCTCGGTTGGTCTAGCGCTCTGTTCTAGGCCTCGCTCTAATCCTCGCGCACGCGCAGCACGATGGAGCCGGTGGTCTTGCGCGACTGCAAGTCGCTGTGAGCCTGAGCCGCATCCGCGAGCGGGTAGCTGGCGCTGATGTCGAACTTCAGATCGCCATCATTCACCGCCTGCACGACGGCCTGGGCGCGCATCTGGAACTCGCCCGGCTCTGCCGTCCACGCGCCGAGAGAGGGGCGGGTAAGGAAGATTGAGCCGTGCTTGTTGAGCAGCTGCGGATCAAAGGGCGGAACAGGTCCGCTGGCGGCACCGAATAGAGCCACCGTGCCGCGTGCACGGACTGCTTCGAGTGATTCGTTGAAGGTATCTTTGCCCACGCCGTCATAGACCACGTCGACTCCGCGTCCCTTGTTATAGCGCCGAACTTGCTCAGCCAGGCTGGAGCTATAGCGGAATACGTGATCTGCGCCAGCAGCGTAAGCGAGCTCTTCCTTCTTGTCCGTGGAGACCACCGAATAGACAGTGGCGCCGAGGGACTTTGCCATCTGGGTAAGGATGAGGCCCACGCCGCCGGAGCCCGCGGTGATAAGGCAGGTGCTGCCGGCTTGGAGCTTATAGACGCCGTGACTCAAGTAGTGAGCCGTCATTCCCTGCAGCAGCATGGAACCGGCCACCTCGGGGGAGAAGCCTTCGGGCACTGCAACGAGCCGCTCGCGGTCCACGCAGACCTTTTCGGCATAAGAGCCGAAGGCACTATCCCACGCGACCATGGTTCCCTCCGCGATCTCGCCCTGCGGATCGTGAGCCACTCGCCCGGTGCCCTCGAGGCCCGGGATGAAGGGCGTGGCGGCGTGATAGGTGCCGTCACGGTAGTAGGTGTCGATGTAGTTGACGCCCGCAACCACGACATCGACAAGCACCTGATTGTGGTTGGGCTGCGGATCGGGGACCTCGGTGTACTCCAAGACCTCGGGACCGCCTGTTTGTTTCACCTGGATTGCATGCATGGACCCCATGCTAACCCAGGAGTAGACCTTGGTGGCGAGATTTAATAAACCAGTACTCTTCGGCACGCAAAAGCTCCCAGCACTTTCTCGATGCGGGGGCGGGCAGTAGGACGGAAGTCTCTAGCGCTGCGCTAATTCGTGTTGGCGCTGCTCGTACTTCTCGTCGCCGGAAACGGAACCGGTGACCAAGCCTTCGGTTGCTCCCTGGCGGCGGATGCCATGGGCCCACAGCAGGGAGGTAAAGGCCGTAACCACGGATGACATGGCAATGTGGATGGGCACGGTCCAACGCGGGATGTGCAGATAGAACTGGCCTACGCCAATGCCCCATTGCACCAAGATGCAGGCAATGAGTACCCACCCGGCCTTTTTGACTGCCGGCGGGCAATTGTTGCGGTAGAGCATGAATACGACGATGACGGTGAAGATGAGGTAGACGTACATGCACATGGCGTGGGCCACGGCCATGGTTTGCGTGTCGACGTCGAGACGGCCTTCCATGCCGACCCCACCATCGCCGGAGTGAACGCCCGAGCCTGTGACCATGGTTCCGGTTATGAGGACCACGCCCAAAGCGATGGTGGCGATGGTGGCCAGCACCCGAATTGCCTGCGGGAAGACGCGCGTGGGTTCACCTTCATCAGGTTCGAGGAGGCGAGAGTAGAGCAATGCGGCAATCCACACGAGGACCATCGAGGGAAGGAAGTGTATGGCGACGGCCCACCAGCGTAGTTCGAGGAATACCGAGATAGCGCCGATGACGGCCTGCACTGCAATTCCGGCCAAGGAAAGCCACGCGTAGACCTTAAGCTCTCGGCGTCTCCGAGCCATGTGCACAGCAACGATGGCCGCCACCGCCGCGGCGCCCACCACGAAGGTGAGGAGACGGTTTCCAAATTCAATGGCTTGGTGGATGAGGGGGGCAGCGCCCTCCAAGGGGACCAAGGAGCCGGGGTGACACTCGGGCCACGTGATGCACCCCAACCCCGAGCCGGTCACGCGCACGATGGCCCCGGAGACGGTGATGCCTCCTTGGCACAGCAGCAGGATGAGAACAATCAGGCGCTGATTTTTCAGCGTCGGGGCCGCTTCGCGGAAAAAGGTCTTCACTTTGCTCCAAAGATTCACGAGGAGAATCCTACTAGTGCGGTGGACAGGACCCCAATATACGCAGCGGTGAAAGCGCGCAAGCGGAGAAAAGTCACATTTAGCCCTCGAAACGGAACCATCGCACCGCTGCAAACGACGCCAGTGTGGTCCACCCGATGAGAACCAGTATTTCCATTCCCGGGAACACGCCGTCGATGGCGTCGGCTAAGCCCCCTGCCAGCGCCACGGTGGGGACGAGCGTGAGAAGTCCGTCGTTTCCCAGCCCGTGGCTGTAGAGCACCCAGCCCACGACGCCAAGCAGGACGAACCAAATGAGGTTGGCTAGGGCGAGGACTATCTCAGAACTGAGCGTTCCACCCAATAGCAGGCCCAAAGCGGTGAAGGTAGAAACTCCCAAGATAAGCACCAAAGCCATGACCAGTATGGACTCGAGGTTTAGCCTTAGGCCAAAGACTGCGGCGACGGCCCCGAGGATGACCACCTGGGCGCAGACCATGGAGAATACGGCGATGATTTTTCCCGCGATGATGCCCCAGGCAGGGACGCCAGAAGCGCCCACTCTCTTGAGAGCGCCATAACGCCTGTCGAAGGCAAGGGAAATGGCCTGGCCTGTAAAGCCCGCCGAGGTGGCGGCGACCGCAAGCACCATGGGGAATACCTCGTGGAGGCCATGCCCGGTGGTGCTCTCGAGGCGCTCAGCGCCGATAAGAATGGCAAGAGGGATGATAATGCTGAGCAGCTGTTGCTCGCCGTGGCGCAGCATCAGTTTGGATTCCATGGCTCCCTGCACTCGTGCCATTGCCCACGGCGTAGAGCGCTGGGGATCTGGACTGAAGACGCCGGGCTTAAAAGTTGTACTCATGGTGTGGGGTCTCCTTAGCTGCGCAGTTCTCGTCCGGTGAGATCGAGAAAAACGTCTTCGAGGTTGCGGTGTGCCGAATCGAGGCGCCGGATCATCACCCGTTGCTGGGCCAAGTCTGCGCACAAGCTCGCGATGACTTCGGGCGTGGGCGGGGCATCGAGCCGATAATGCAGCGGCGAGGTAGCGTGCGCCGAATCTCGCAGCTTAGAAAGATCTACCTCGGTGGCAGTCTCGAATGTCAGCGAAGGGTTGTCTGTTGCCCGAACCAGTTCTGCGGGGCTGCCTGCTGCGACTACTTGGCCGTGATCGATGATGATGATATGGTCCGCAAGCGCTTCTGCCTCGTCCATGAGATGCGTGGTCAAGATAGTGGTCACGCCATCGCGGCGTAGAGCGCGAATGAGATCCCACACCGCCAGCCGCGACTGCGCATCCATGCCGGCGGTAGGCTCATCGAGAAAAACTAGCTCAGGCCGACCAATTATCGCTAGGGCGAGGGAGAGACGCTGTTGCTGGCCTCCGGAGAGCCGGCGATAGGAATTTTTGGCTACTCCTTGCAGCCCGAGCACCTCTATGAGCCAATCAGGGTCAAGGGGGTTGCGGCTGTACTTGGCACTGAGCTGGAGCATCTCGCAGACGCGAATCCCAGAATAGGAGCCGCCACCTTGCAGCATGATGCCGACTCGCTCGCGCACTCTAACCGGCTCGGCGGCTGGGTCCAAGCCGAGTACGCGGATGCTACCGGAAGTGGGACGGGTAAATCCCTCGCACATGTCGATGGTGGTGGTTTTGCCAGCGCCATTAGGTCCCAAGAGGCAAAAGACCTCTCCCTGCGAGACTCGAAGGCTCAGGCCATTAACGGCGGTTGTAGAACCGAAGTTCTTAAACACGTCCTCGAGGACGAGGGCTCCATCGAAAGTTGCATTCACGAGGGTCTAGTTTAGGACACTAACCCGCGCGCGACGTAATGCCACCCACCAGGCTAGACAAACCACGGCAAAAGATAGCGCCGCGGCAATGTAGATGGCGACAACCGTGGAGGGGGGAAGCCCCAGTCCACGGGGCAGGACAAAGAAGCTCATGGCAGCCGAATACACCACGACCGTAAAGCGGAAGATGAGGCGATTGGCCCACGCGGCCAAGGGCAGGACGGCCCAAAGGATGTACCAGGGATGAACCACCGGGAAGAAGATGACCATGACGAGCATGGAAATCCCCAGACCGCCAACTGGATGGATAGAGCCCCGGAAGGTGGCAAAGAGCATTCGCGTCATGAAGGCCACGGCGATGAGGACCCCGACGCCGCGTGTAACCGACAGGATTGCATCGGTGTGATCGCCGAGGCCTAGAAGCATCCCCACCAAGCCAGCCCCGACGCCTACCGCGGTAGACATCGACAGCCAGGATCGAACGGTTGCTGCGCCGCCCTGTCCGGATATCCAGCCAATATCGATGCCCGTTACCAGGGTGACGATGGCGATGGATATAAGCAGTGCTGCCAGTTGTGCCGCGATAGCTGCAGCGATTGCTTTCCAGGCTGGCCAGCTGTAGCGCAGGCGGAGGCGTCGAGCCAGAGCCATTCCCACGAAACCCAGGGGAATGAAACCGGTGACTTTGACCATTCCCGCACAGGAGATAAGAAAGCCGGAAGCGAGTAAAAGCGGCAAGAACTGCCGCGTGCTCAGCCGATCGATGCCACGCAGGCCCAGCTCCATCCCCACGAGTCCGAGCCCCATCATGATGGCCTCGTTGTGAATGCCCCCGACGAGGTGGAGCGTGGTCAATGGATTGAGAATTCCGAGCCACAGGGCGGAGGCGGGGGAGACACGGCAGCGCTGTGCGAGGCGAGTCATGGCCCAGCCCCCGGCCACGATACCCAGCAAAGAGAGCAAACGGTGGGCAATGACACCGATCACGATGGAATTATCGGTGGCGATGCTCACCACCGCGGCCAGTCCCAGTGCGACCGGCCCGTAGGGAGAAGTGGAGTTAGCCCAGATGAAGGGGACAGAACGGGCGAGCTGATCATCGGCGCCGAGCAATTGGACAGGCCCCGCGGAATAGGGGTCCATTCCTTGCGCTACTACAGAACCATTGGCCAGGTAGGAGTAGATGTCTTGGGTAAAGAGGGGGGCGGTCAGGATGAGGGGAATCACCCAACAAGCCCACGTGCGCCATAGCTGCCCAGAGGTAACCAGGCGATGGGGGCGCGTGACGACGCCGCTGGGGCTCACGCGACCGCGTAATGGGGTACCTACGAAGGGGGCAAGGAATACCCAGGCCACAACCAAGAGTCCGGCGCCGACCATGACCAGTGCCGAGGAAGACTGCAGCATGCGAGACATCAAAGAACCGAAGGGAATGTTGTCATAAGGATTGCCCACAACCGGTAGCGCCCCGGCGCCCAAGGCTCCGAAGGCGATGAGGAGGGATCCCACGGTGCCTGCCCACCTGAGGACAAAGAAAGTGCGCAGATTTGCCAGAGTTGCGTGTTGGGTTCCTCCCGGACCGCTGGGCAAGAAATCGAAGCGGGCATCGGTGCGGCGTTGGGCGGTGGCGTCAGCGTGCAGAAGCGCTGAGCGAGATCCGGCAGGGCCTAGACGGGGGAATTGCCCAAGCACTCCGTCGAGGAAGGTGCCGATTCGCTGTTTCATGGATTATCACCTTAGCTTCTCAATCTGTTCGATACCTCACCTTAGAGTTCTGCGGTGCCGCACTAGGGCTATGACCAGTGCCGGTTGCCGTGAGGAATGAATTAGGGAACACTAGTGTTGTCTAAAACATAGATGTTTTCCCGGAAAGCACTTTTCGGGTCTGCTTGATCATTTAAAGAAGGAGGTGCACATCCTATGGCCACTCGACCTAATAAAGCCGGGGTTCATGTTGAGTCTCAGCTGAATCAAGATATTGAATCCGCTTCTGATAGCTCGAAGGAAACCAGAACCGCGGAGGGCGATACCCGCCGGCAAGTGATGCTCCTCTTGCTCAAGGACGGACCCGTCACGGCTTCCTATCTTGGGGAGCGTCTTGGCCTGTCGGCCGCCGGCATTCGTCGGCACTTAGACATCCTGGTGGAAGAAGGTTTGACCGAGGTTGTTCGAAAGCGGCCACAGACTCGCTCCGGCGAGTCCGCCGGCCGTGGACGCCCCGCAAAACACTTTCGCCTCACTGATCGGGGGCGGGCGCACTTTGGCCACGCTTACGATGAGCTCGCATCCGAAGCGCTCGATGCCTTGCGCGAGGCAGGCGGTTCGGAGGCAGTTAAACGTTTTGCCAAGGCACGTTTCCAGCGGCTCGTCGCGGATGTAGATCCGCTGGTGGGCCCGGAGGAAAGTGTTGACGAGGTAGCGCAGAGACTGGCCGAGGTTCTGGATGAACACGGCTACGCCGCCACCGTCAATAAAGCCGGGCAAGGCGTACAAATCTGCCAGCATCATTGCCCGGTGGCGCATGTCGCCGCCGAGCACCCTGAGCTTTGTGAGGCGGAACAGGAAGTCTTCTCCTCCCTGTTAGGCACACATGTGCAGCCCTTGGCCTCTATCGCAGAAGGCCATGGAATCTGCACGACGAACATCCCCTTGACACCAATCAAAAGCAACAGCGAAAGGAGCGGGTTCTGATGACACAGGCACAACCAGCACCAAAGCTTGAAACCAAGATGACCGATGAGGAAATTATCTCCTCCATGGGTGGCTACAGCTATGGCTGGCACGATTCCGACGAGGCCGGCCAAGCAGCCCACCGTGGCCTGAGTGAGGACGTCGTTCGCGATATTTCCTCTAAGAAGAATGAGCCGGAATGGATGCTAGAGTCCCGTCTCAAGGCTCTGCGCATCTTTAACAAGAAGCCGGTACCAACCTGGGGTCCGGATCTCTCGGACATCGACTTCGATCACATCAAGTACTTTGTTCGATCCACGGAGAAGCAGGCTAAGACGTGGGACGATCTTCCTGCTGACATCAAGGAAACTTACGATAAGCTCGGCATCCCAGATGCGGAGAAGAAGCGCCTCGTCTCTGGCGTTGCTGCGCAGTACGAGTCCGAGGTTGTCTACCACAAGATCCGCGAGGATCTGGAGGCTCAGGGCGTCATCTTCGTAGACACGGACACTGCCGTGCGTGAATACCCGGAGATCCTCCAGGAGTACTTCGGCACCGTCATCCCCGCTGGAGACAACAAGTTCTCCTCGCTGAATAACGCCTGCTGGTCAGGCGGATCCTTCGTCTACGTCCCCAAGGGCGTGCACGTCGATATCCCTCTGCAGGCTTATTTCCGTATCAACACGGAGAACATGGGTCAGTTCGAGCGCACCCTCATCATCGTCGAAGAGGATGCCTACGTTCACTACATCGAGGGCTGCACCGCTCCTATCTACGATTCAGACTCGCTGCACACTGGTGTCATCGAGATCGTGGTCAAGAAGGGCGGCCGTTGCCGCTACACCACCATCCAGAACTGGTCCACCAACGTCTATAACCTGGTTACTCAGCGCGCCAAGGTAGAAGAGGGCGGCACCATGGAATGGGTTGATGGCAACATCGGCTCCAAGGTGACCATGAAGTATCCTTCCGTCTGGCTGCTGGGCGAGCACGCCAAGGGCGAGGTTCTTTCCCTGGCTTTTGCCGGCGAGGGCCAGGTGCAAGACACCGGTTCGAAGATGGTGCACATGGCGCCGCGAACATCTTCGAATATCGTGTCCAAGTCGGTCGCCCGCAATGGTGGGCGCGCCGCCTACCGCGGGCTCGTACAGGTCAACCACAATGCCCCGCATTCGACCGCAAATGTCGAGTGTGACGCGCTTTTGGTCGACAACAACTCCCGCTCGGACACCTACCCCTATAACGACATCCGTAACGAGTACGTGACTCTCGGACACGAGGCCACGGTCTCGCAGCTTTCTGAGGAGCAGTTGTTCTACCTCATGTCGCGAGGAATCGCGCAGGAGGAAGCCATGGCCATGATCGTGCGCGGCTTCGTCGAGCCGATCGCGAAAGAAATTCCCATGGAATACGCGCTCGAACTCAACCGCCTTATCGAACTGCAGATGGAAGGATCGGTGGGCTAAGTGGTAGCCACCAATGAATTTAACCCGGCTGATGTCACCAAGGGTGACCAGTTCACGTCCTTTAACGTCGAGGATTTTCCCGTTCCTCGCGGACGCGACGAGGTATGGCGCTTTATCGCGCTGCGAAACCTCCGCGGGCTGCACAACGGGGAGTTTGCCCCTGTTGTTGCTCAAAAGATTTCCGTTACTACGCCCGCTGGGGTGACCTCGGAAACCATATCTCCGGATGACTCTCGTCTAGGGACTGCGGGAGCACCGGCAGATCGCGTCGCCGCTCAGGCATGGGATTCCATGCCTGAGGCGCAGCTGGTCACCATCGCACCCGAGGCACAGCTCGAGCAGCCGGTGGAGATCACCATCACCGGCGCGGGTCAGGATGTCACCTCTTTTGGTGCCACCTCCATCCAGGTGGGCCATCACGCCGAGGCCACCGTGGTGCTCAAGTACGTCGGTTCCGGCACGCATGCAGACAATGTGGAGTTCCTCGTCGGGGATGGCGCCCACCTCACCGTCATCGTGGATGCGGACTGGGACAGCGATGCAGTCCACCTCTCGCACCAAATCGTGCAGATGGGCCGTGACTCCGTACTGCGCCACAACAGCGCGGTATTCGGCGGGGAGATGGTCCGTATTGTGCCCCGCGTGGTGTTTTCTGCTCCCGGCGGAGACGCGGAGCTTCTCGGTGTCTACTTCGCTGATGCGGGGCAGTACTTCGAAAACCGTCTTCTGGTCGATCACTCGGTCCCGAACTGCCGCTCCCGGGTGTTTTATAAGGGCGCGCTGCAGGGCCAAACAGCTGCGTCCGCTGTGGAAGGACGCCGCTCCCCAGAGGCTCGTACCTGCTGGGTGGGTGACGTGTTGATCCGCAAAAATGCGACCAACACAGACACCTACGAGACCAACAACAACCTCATTCTTAGCGACGGCGCACGCGCGGACGCCATTCCAAACCTCGAGATTCAGACGGGTGAAATCGTCGGCGCAGGCCACGCGGCCACTGTTGGACGTTTCGACGATCTAGAAGTCTTCTACCTGATGTCCCGTGGCATCCCCGCCGCCGAGGCACGTCGACTCATTATCCGTGGATTCTTCTCCGAGGTCATCTCTCGGATCCCTGTTGAGTCCTTGCGTGAGGATCTGGAATCCCGCGTCACCGACGAGCTCGAAAAAATTAACGCTTAACATCCCCGAAAGCAGGTAAAAATCCCCATGTCAACACTGGAAATTAAGAATCTTCACGCCCAGGTGCTCCCCACCGAAGAAGGCGGCGAGCCGAAGGAAATTCTCAAGGGCGTCAACTTGACCATCAAGTCGGGGGAGACGCACGCGGTCATGGGCCCCAACGGCTCCGGCAAGTCAACCTTGTCTTATGTCATTGCAGGCCACCCCAAGTACGAGGTGACCGAAGGCGAGATTTTGCTCGACGGCGAGAATGTCCTAGACATGGATGTCGATGAGCGCGCCCGCGCCGGTCTCTTCCTAGCCATGCAGTATCCCACTGAAGTGCCGGGTGTGAAGATGTCGCAGTTCATGCGCTCGGCTGTAACGGCAGTGCGAGGGGAAGCTCCGAAGCTGCGTGAGTGGAACAAGGAAATTACCGCCGCGCGCGAAAAGCTTTCCATCGACAAGTCTTTTGCTATGCGCGCCGTCAATGAGGGATTCTCCGGTGGAGAGAAGAAGCGCCACGAGGTTATGCAGCTCGATCTTCTCAAGCCCAAGTTCGCCATTATGGATGAGACCGACTCCGGCTTGGATGTCGACGCTCTGCGCGTAGTCTCCGAGGGTATCAACCGCTACCAAGAGGAAACCAACGGCGGAATCTTGATGATTACGCACTATAAGAGGATCCTCAACTACGTTAAGCCAGACTTCGTGCACGTCTTCGCACACGGCCAGGTTATCAAGACCGGAGGCGCCGAGTTGGCTGACCAGCTCGAGGCCGAAGGCTACGAGCAGTTCATCAAATAAGAAAGCCTCATGTCTAACCTAAACTTAACCGAGATTAGGAAGCAGTTTCCCATCCTCGCGCGCACGGTGCGAGGTGGGAAGCCGCTGGTCTATCTGGATTCGGGTGCTACCTCCCAGCGCCCTGCATCGGTGTGGAAGGCGGAGGAAGAGTTTGTCCTGCACACGAACGCTCCCGTTCACCGTGGTTCTTATCAGCTCGCTGAAGAGGCAGATGACGCCTATGAGACTGCGCGTCGAAACATTGCTGCTTTCGTCGGCGCTGACCGCGATGAGATCGCCTTTACCAAAAACGCGACCGAGGCTCTCAACGAGGTGGCCTATATCCTCAGCGATAAGCGCGCGGGTGACCACTACGTAGGCCAGGGCGATACCGTCGTCATCACCGAGCTAGAGCATCACGCCAACCTCGTGCCTTGGCAGGAGTTGTGTGCGCGTACCGGTGCCACGTTGAAGTGGTACAAGATGACTCCTGATGGGCGTATCGACCTCGATTCCCTCGAATTGGATGATTCAGTCAAGGTGGTGGCTTTTACTCACCAGTCGAATGTCACCGGCGCTATCAGTGATGTCCCAGAACTCGTCTCCCGCGCACGTGCGGTAGGCGCCCTCGTGGTCCTCGACGCGTGCCAGTCCGTACCGCATATGCCGGTTGATTTCCATGCTCTCGACGTGGATTTTGCGGCCTTTTCCGGCCACAAGATGTGTGGTCCTACGGGCGTGGGAGCGCTCTATGGCAAGGCCGCTCTCTTGGAGCAGCTCCCGCCTTTCCTGACGGGCGGTTCCATGATTGAGATCGTCACCATGGAAAAGACTACCTTTGCGGAGCCACCCACACGCTTCGAGGCGGGCACCCAGATGACCAGCCAGGTCGTCGGGTTGGGTGCGGCGGTAGAGTTTCTGAGCGAGATCGGCATGGATAATATCCACGCCCACGAGAAGGAACTGTGTGCGCGCGCACTGGAGGGCCTGCAATCCATTCCTGGTGTACGCATCGTTGGGCCTAGCACCACGGAGAACCGCGGCGGGGCAGTGTCCTTCGTGGTCGATGGCGTGCACCCGCACGATTTGGGCCAGGTGCTCGATGATCGCGGTGTTTCTATCCGTACCGGGCACCATTGCGCGTGGCCGCTGCATCGCGCTTGCAATATCAATTCAACCGCGCGGGCAAGCTTCTACCTCTACAACACCGTTGAAGAGGTAGACAAGCTGATCGAGGCCGTTAAGGCGGCCCGTGAGTTCTTTAGGGTGGAAGCATGAACCTAGATTCTATGTATCAAGATGTGATCTTGGATCACTACAAAAACCCTCAGCACAAGGGTTTGCGCGAAGGGCAGGCAGAGGTCCACCATGTCAACCCCTCCTGTGGAGATGAGATTGTTCTGCGGGTCAGGCTTTCTGCAGACGGCACCACCGTCGAGGACATTTCCTACGATGCCACCGGCTGCTCGATTTCCCAGGCTTCAACCTCTGTGATGGCGGAGGAGCTCATCGGACACACTCTCGATGAGGCCAACGAGAAGATCGAGGAGTTCGACGCGATGGTGACGTCGCGTGGGGAGATCGAGGGAGATGAAGATGTCATCGGGGATGGCGTAGCCTTTGCGGGCGTCGCCAAGTACCCGGCTCGCGTAAAATGTGCACTCCTAGGCTGGAAAGCCTTCCAGGCCGCATCGGCCGACGCTCTCAACGAAGTGGAGAAGGATCATGAGTGAAGAACCCAAAGACCCGTACCAGAATGACAGCTCCTCTTTTGAGGGAGCCGGCGAGCGCCCTGAGCAGAGCGAGCAGCAAGTTTCCAAGGTGTTCGATATCACCGAGTACATGCGCGATGTCATTGACCCCGAGCTGGGAATCAACATCGTTGACCTAGGTTTGGTCTACGACATCTGGCTCGAGGACATCGATGGCAAGGAGACTGCGGTCATCAACATGACGCTGACCTCACCGGCTTGCCCGCTGACGGATGTTATCGGCGAGCAGGTGGAGGACGCCATCGTGGGCAACAAGCTCGCGGATGCTATTCAGATCAACTGGGTCTGGATGCCGCCGTGGGGTCCCAATATGATCACCGAAGAAGGCCGGGAGATGCTGCAGGCTCTCGGGTTCGCGGTCTAGTTTTTCGCCGCGAGTTCGCGCGCGAGGCGCCGGTTGCTAGACTGGATCCCCGTGATTGTGACCAATGATTTTGAGGTGCGCGTTGGCGCTCGCACCCTGCTCGATGCCCCCGGCCAGCTCCTGCGCGTACAGCCGGGTGATCGCATCGGCCTCGTCGGCCGCAATGGTGCAGGCAAGACCACGACCATGCGTATTCTCGCCGGTGAGACGGAGCCCTACGGTGGCTCTGTCACCCGGTCGGGCTCCATTGGTTATCTTCCGCAGGATTCGCGGGAGGGCAACATCGACCAAACGGCTAGGGAGCGCGTTCTCTCCGCCCGTGGTTTGGATACCATCAAGCGTTCCATGCTCAAGCAGCAAGACTTGATGGAAAACGCTGAAGATGATGCCAAGCGCGACAAGGCTATTGCCAAGTACTCGCGCTTAGAAGAGAAGTTTGAGACCCTCGGCGGTTACGAGGCGGATGCAGACTGTGCCCAGATCTGCGATAACTTGGGCCTGCCGCAGCGGGTCCTTGATCAGTCCCTCAAGACGCTCTCCGGCGGTCAACGCCGGCGCGTGGAGCTGGCGCAGATCCTTTTCGCCGCCACGGAAGGCTCTGGCAAGTCTCAGACCACACTCTTGCTCGATGAGCCCACCAACCACCTTGATGCCGATTCCATCGTCTGGTTGCGGCAATTCCTCTCCAAGCACGAAGGCGGTCTCATCATGATCTCGCACGACGTGGAGCTTCTCTCGGCGGTGTGCAATAAGGTCTGGTACCTCGATGCCGTGCGCGCCGAGGTAGACGTCTACAACATGGGCTTTAAGAAGTACCTTGATGCTCGTGCCACGGATGAGGCGAGGCGGCGTCGGGAACGCGCTAATGCGGAGAAGAAGTCCGCAGCTCTGCACAAGCAGGCCGCGAAGCTGGGCGCGAAGGCCACCAAGGCTGCGGCGGCTAAGCAAATGCTCCACCGCGCCGAGCGCATGATGAATGAGCTCGATGACGTGCGGGTGGCAGATAAGGTTGCCCACATCAAGTTCCCGGAGCCCGCTCCCTGCGGCAAGACCCCGATGAACGCGCACGGACTGACCAAGATGTATGGATCGCTGGAGGTATTCGCCGGCGTGGATCTAGCCATCGACAAGGGCTCAAGGGTCGTTGTGCTCGGATACAACGGCGCTGGCAAGACCACGCTGCTCAAGTTGCTGGCCGGGGTCGAGCGCACCGATGGTGAGGGCGGGATTGTCTCTGGGCACGGGCTGCGGGTGGGCTATTTTGCCCAGGAGCATGACAACATCGATCCGGACAAGTCGGTGTGGGAAAACACCATTGATGCTTGTCCGGACGCAGGCCAGCAGGATCTGCGCGGATTGCTCGGCGCGTTTATGTTCTCCGGGGACAAGCTGCAGCAGCCTGCCGGGACCCTGTCCGGCGGTGAGAAAACCCGCCTGTCCCTGGCCACGCTGGTTTCTTCCCGCGCCAATGTCTTGCTGCTCGACGAGCCTACGAACAACCTTGACCCGATTTCGCGCGAGCAGGTGCTCGATGCATTGAGCACCTACACCGGTGCCGTGGTGCTGGTTACGCACGATCCCGGGGCGGTTAAGGCCCTGCACCCGGATCGCGTCATCATCATGCCGGACGGCGATGAGGACATGTGGAACGACGAATACATGGAGATCGTCGAACTGGCCTAGACTGGCCGCTGGCTACAAGAGGCGCGGTGAAGCGCCTCTTGTGGTTGTTACTTTCTAGTTGCGGAATCCGTGCACAGGAGCAGGGATGAAGCCGCCGCGCTCGATGAACTTGGAGTTGCTCACGGTGCTCACGGGGATAACAGGCGCGTAGCCGAGAAGGCCGCCGAAGTTGACCTCATCTCCCACCTTGGCGCCGGGGACGGGGATAACGCGCACGGCGGTGGTCTTATGGTTCATCACGCCGATGGCCGCCTCGTCGGCGATCATTCCCGCGATGGTGGCCGCGGAGGTATCTCCCGGCAGCGCAATCATGTCGAAGCCGACGGAACAGATAGCGGTCATCGCCTCGAGCTTGTCCATAGAAATGGAGCCGGAGCGCACGGCGTCGATCATGCCCTTGTCTTCCGAGACAGGGATGAAGGAGCCAGACAACCCACCGACGCGGGAGCAGGCCATCATGCCGCCTTTCTTAACGGCGTCGTTCAGCAGGGCGAGCGCGGCGGTGGTGCCGTGCGTTCCTACCTGGTCCAGGCCCATGTGCTCGAGGATATGAGCCACGGAATCTCCCAACTCCGCGGTAGGCGCCAGCGAGAGATCGATGATGCCAAAAGGAACGCCGAGGCGCTCGGAGGCGAGGTTGCCCACCAACTGCCCGGCGCGGGTGATCTTGAACGCAGCCTTCTTGACTTCTTCTGCCACCTGGTCGAGGGTGGCACCTTCTAGGGATCCGAGGGCACGATCGACAACGCCGGGGCCGGAGACTCCGACGGAAACAACGCAATCTGGCTCCTCGATGCCGTGGAAGGCGCCAGCCATGAAGGGGTTATCGCCCACAGAGTTGGCAAAGACAACCAGCTTGGCGCAGGCGATGGCGGAGTCATCCTTGGTCAGCTCTGCTGCCTCTTTGAATACCTCACCCATCTTCTTGGCGGCATTCATGTTGATTCCAGCGCGCGAGGAGGCGATGTTGACGGAGGAGCACACCACGTCGGTGGAGGCCAGAGCCTCGGGGATCGAGGAGATGAGCTTCTTGTCGGCGGTGGTGGCACCCTTTTCAACTAGGGCGGAGTAGCCGCCGACGAAGTTGACGCCCACCTCCTTGGCAGCGCGGTCTAGGGCCTTGGCAGCATCCACAGGGCTGCCGGCAACCCCGGCCACGACCAAGGAAATGGGCGTTACGGAGATGCGCTTGTTGACGATGGGGATGCCCAGCTCGGCTTCGATGCCTTGGCAGACCTCGACGAGGTGCGCGGCCTGCGTGGTGACGCGGTCGTAGATGGCTTGGCAGGTCTCTTCCATGGTGGTACGCGTGCATCCGAGCAGGGAGATTCCCATGGTTACGGTGCGAATATCGAGACGATACTTGTCAATCATCTCGATCGTGTCGAGGATGTTGCTGGTGTTGAAGCGGTTCGTCATCTTAGATCTCATTCATCGCTGTGAATAGGGACTCGGACTGAATGCGAATGGACTGCTGCTTGGCTTCGGCAACTGGGTTCATCCGCTCCTGGATTTCGGGGATGGTCACAGTGGCATCGTCGAACTCGACGCGCAGGATCATAGTGAAGTAGCCCGACATCAGCGTTTGGGAGACATCAACGATGTTGATGTCGAGCTCTGCAAGGGTGGTGGTTACGGCGGCGATAATACCGGTGCTATCGGCGCCGGTGACGGTCATGATGGCATACATGGATAACAGTCTAACCTCTAGCCTTGTCGCACCTGCGCTTAGCCTACCTGCAACGCGTTGCCGTCACGAGTGCCGCAGCTGCTGTTAGGGTGGGGCGGCATGAGCGAGAAGAATACTGAAACTAACGCAGAGTCCACCCCGGATACCCAAACACAGACCGCAACCGTAGCCAAGAAGGTTCTATATATCGGAGGCCATGGCAAGATTGCTTTGCTCGCCACGCCCATGTTGGTTGCCGCAGGCCATGAGGTATCTTCCTTCATTCGTTCTAAGGAACAGGTTGCTGAGATTGAGGCCCTGGGCGCCCACGCGGTGTTAGGGGATATCACCACGACCAGCGTGAGCCAGTGGGCGGAGCTCTTTTCGGGCTTCGACGCAGTGGTATGGGGCGCAGGCAACGGCGGGCGTGGTGGATCCGAATTGACGTGGGCGGTGGATAGGGATGGTGCCCTAGCCACTATCGACGCCCTCGAGCACCTCCAGGCCGCAGGAGGCCCGGTGCCCGAGTACATCATGATCTCTTATCTGGGTGCGACCAGGAACGAAGCTGATCCCCAGGACGGCAGCTGGTACGCCTACGTGGAGGCCAAGAAAGCCGTCGACAAGCGCCTCGGGACCACGGACTTGGATTACCTCATCCTGGGCCCCGCCGCGCTTGGTGACGAAGCATCGCACGGCATCAAGGTCATCCCAGACGATGCCACAGGGCTACAAGAGAAAACCTCGCGAGAACTGGTGGCTCAAGTCATCACGGAAGCCCTCGGGCGTCGAAAGCTGCCCGCCAGCCCGCTTGCCTTTGTCGATGGAGATAATCCGGTCTCTTCGATCTAGGCTATAGCCCATGAAGAAAGTGCTCCTTGATTGCGATCCCGGCATTGATGATGCCCTGGCCTTGATGTATCTGGCAGGGCTGCATCGCGCAGGGGAGATTTCCCTGAGTGGTGTGACCACCACGGCAGGCAACGTGGGAGTTAAGCAGACCGCGCTTAATGCCGCCTGGATTCTAGAGCAATGCGGGCTAGGGGAGGTGCCGGTCCAAGCCGGTGAGTCCGCGCCCCTGGTCGTGGATCTAGTCACCACGCCGGAGACTCATGGACCCGAAGGTTTGGGCTATTTTAGTGCTCCCGCGCCAGCCTCGACTGACTTGGCTGCGGCGCAGGAGCAAGAGACTTGGCAAGAGATGTGGAAGGCTGCCGCCGCCGCTGGTGCTCACCTCATCGTGACCGGGCCTGTGACCAACCTTGCTCGCTACGTGGATTCCGCGGGGGCTGCGGGCTTTTCCTCCATCACCATCATGGGCGGTGCTATCAACTACCGCGGCAACACCACCCCCACGGCAGAGTGGAACTTCTGGGTGGACCCGGACGCGGCGCGCTCTTTCTTTGAGGCCCCCGCACATTCGACGTTGTGCTCTTTAGAGGTCACCGAGCAGTTCTTGGTTGATCCACAACGCTTTGAAAACATGCTGGAAATCTTGAACCGGCACCCGCTGACAGCGGTGCTGCCCGAGATTCTGCGCTTCTACTTCGAGTTCCACGAAAAACAAGGTGAGGGCTATCAAGCCCAGATTCATGATCTGCTCACGTGCATGATCGCCTTGGGAACCGTGCCCTATGAGGCGATGGAGACGACGGTGGCGGTGGAGGCGCAGTCGCAGCTCTTGCGCGGAACGAGCGTGGCGGACCTGCGCGGGCACTGGAACCGCCCCGCCAACTGCGCTGTGGTCACTGGCGCGGACATCGAGGCAGCACATCGCGAGTTTTCCCGGGCCCTGAAACTTTTGGCTTCTCCTGAGAATGCAGTAAGCTAAGCAGCGAAAATTTCCCGAGGTGACATAGGGAAGCTCACTTTGGCCGAGTACTCGGCCTTAATTTGGGGATCTCTATGTCTAATCCAGCTCTTACTCCTGCTCGCAAGGCGCTAATCATCGCGGGCGCCATCATTCCAGCCGCCACGTGGATCTACCTAGTCTTGGTCCGGCCTACGGACTGGGAGTCCGTGGGAGGCTCCACCGAGGGACTCATCACCTTGGTTGGATACTTGCTGGGGGCTGCACTGCTCTTGGCAGGAACCCTGCCCTTATTACCAGCCCGAACCATCGCCGTTATTCCCGCTGCTCTCGTGCTCAACATCGTCATCGGTGAGGTAGTCGGATCCATCGGCATTCCGCTCTACCTCGATTCGGTAGGCACCATCCTTGTCGCGGCGCTGGCAGGCCCACTGGCCGGAGTGTCCACAGGCCTGTTGTCCTCGGTTGTATGGGGCTTTATCAACCCCGCAGCACTCCCTTTTGCTGCAGTTTCCGCCGCCACGGGCTTCCTCGCCGGTTGGGCCATTGAAAAGGGTGCATTCAAGGCCTGGTGGAGTGTGATCGTCTCCGGTGTTCTACTGGGTATTGTCACCGGCATGCTGGCGGCACCTGTCGCTGCTTTCGTCTACGGAGGAACAGCAGGACTGGGCACCGGTGCCGTCGTCTCGCTCTTTAGGGAGCTGGGCAATTCCCTCATCGCCTCGGTTACCCTGCAGTCCTTCATCTCTGACCCGCTCGATAAAGCTATCGTCATGCTGATCGTCTGGACCGCACTCAAGGCTCTCCCAAAGCGCACGCTCGAGTCTCTTCGTCCGCGCTAATGACTAAGGCCAGCGCTGCACCTAGGCAGCTTCACCCTGCGACCGCGCTGCTCGCTGCGGGCTGCACCTGGATAGTGGTCATGGCGGCCAACTCTCCGTGGACCTCGGCTGGAGTGCTCTGTGCGGCGTGGGCCTTAGGCACGTGGTATTCGCGCTCTATCTCCGTCATCGCCACGACCCTTGCGCTTTCTTTGCCGACCGCGGCTTCCATGCTGGTCATTCACGCTCCTTACGGGCAGCACCGGCTGGCTCCTCTCATCACCTCGGACGGAGTATCGCTTGCCGCAGAGTTGGCGCTGCGCTTCAGCGCGCTTATGGCCTGTTTCCTGGCCGCCGTAGCTGCCCTCAAAGTATCGGACGTGGCTAAGTGGTTGCAGTCCTCCAGGCTGGGGTACAAGGCCGCTTATGTGGTGGGAACCTCCCTGCAGTTTTTGGCGCAGGGGAGGCTGGTCGTGCAGGCAGTCTGGGACGCAAACAAGCTGGATGGAGTGCGTATGCGTCCACGCAACGTTCTGTCGCGATTTATCGTGCCGGTCATTTCCAAGCTGCTTACCCAGGGTGCCCAGCGCGGTGAGGCGCTATCTGCCATTGGCTTCGATAAGCCCGGGCCGCGCACGCTTCTGGTGCCGCTCGAGCGCAGTGTGACGCAAAGCTGTGTTTGTATATTATTTCCGCTGCTCAGCGCCGTGGTGGTGGTTGCCACATGGATCTAATTCCCGGTCACCTCGTAGACGTCGTCGTAGAGCACTCGGAGAGCGCGGATGCCCGCGCCCAAGAGCTGGCGAAGCAATTGGCAACCACCGCCGTCGTAGGCGCAGATGCCTCCGCGCATATCTCACTCCTGCGCGAGACGGTGCGCGAAGAAGTGGCCTTGGGCCTGGAACATCACGGTGTTGCGCGCGTTGACATGGAACAACGAGTAGCTGCGATGTTGGAAAAGGCGGGACTCATCGAGCTCGCTGACCGCGATCCCGCACGGCTATCAGGCGGCCAAACACGCAGGCTGGCGTGCGCTAGCGTGGCGATAACCCAGCCGGAGATTCTCATCGTGGTTGAGCCTTATGCCGGCCTCGACCCCTATTCCCGGCACAAAGTAGCCGGATTGTTGGCGGCATTGCCGCACACCGCAGTCATCGTGGTTCGTGCGCGGCATAGCCCGGATGAGAAGCAGAGAGAACGTATTGCGGCGGGCAGTGCCATAGAGCTTGGGGAAGTATCCGCCAGTAGGCAGGCGGGGCGGCGTAGGTGGTGGCACCTCAAACCACCGACTGGGACGGACTTTTCAGTAGGTCCCGTGCATCTTAAACCAAGGCGAGGCGGCGTCCTCTGGATCCGCGGAGCCAATGGCTCAGGAAAAACAACGCTCTTGCGCGCAGCAGCAGGTCTAGATGGCCACCCTCGGACCCATCCAAGCCTGACCATGGCGTTGCAATTCCCCGCAGATCAAGTTGTAGAGTCACGGCTAGCGGACTTCATCGGCGACACGGACGCCACGGACGGGGACGAACACCCGCTGGACCTCAGCGCGTCGCGCCTGCGCCTAGCCCAGCTGCAGCATGTCTTTTCCCTGCAGCGCGAGGTGGTGATCCTTGATGAACCGGACACCATGGTAGATGACTTCAGCGGAGTCCATGACCTTATTCACTCGGCGCTGGAAGCTGGGACGGCTCTTATCATCACGTGTCACGACGCGGCCTTCATGGAGGCGGTGGGGCGCTATGCCGAGGTAGCGGAGATCGAGCTAAGTCAACCCCCGCACGCCGCTTAATCCTCGCAGCACTTTAAAGCCTCGCGGCCACCTGAAGCCGGTGCCCAGAAATGCTTCCCCGAGCCCAGCCTATGAGCGCGGGGAAGTACCGCGGATAGAGTGCTCAACGAGCTTGAGAACCTCATCAAGGTTATCGGTGTCTCCGAGCGCTAGACGGTTGATAAAACCATCCATAAAAGTCTCCAGATAGCTCACCAAAGTGTCGATGTCTACGTCCTTGCGCAGGCGTCCTTTCTCGGCGTTGGACGCCAAGCGAGCACGCACGGCCTCATCCAGAATGGACTGGTGATCTTTCCAGCGAGCAGCGAATGAGGGATCAGTTCGCAGTAGCGAGGTGATTTCCAGGCGCGTGGCCAGCCAATCGTGCCTTTCGGGGTGCCGCAGCATCTCACTCATGACCTCGACCAAACCATTGTTTGCCACCACCTCAGCTTGGCGAGCGGCGTCCTCGCGGGCGAGCGCCAGAAACAGCGATTCTTTATCCCCAAAATGGTGGAAGATGGCACCCCGAGACTTGCCCGTCGCCTCCTCGAGAAGGCGAACCGTGGCCCCCTCGTAGCCGTGTTCGGCGAAGCAACGGCGGGCACCTACCAGGATGTCGTGGCGACGGCGGTTAAGCTCGGAATCGCTGACAATCGGCATACAATTTCCATTTCTATCGTGATAAAACTCGAGACTATTCAATTATTAAAGCGGAGTTATGACTCCGTTGAAAAATCTAGTAGCGGGGCCGCAAGAGAACTTNNTTGCGGCCCCGCTACTGAGGATCTAAAGCCGAAGCTTAAACCATGTGGCGCAGGACGTACTGCAGGATGCCGCCGTGGCGGTAGTAGTCGGCCTCACCGGGGGTATCGATACGCACAGTGGCATCGAACTCAACGGTCTCGCCGGACTCCTTGGTGGCGGTGACATGTACCGACTTAGGGGTCTCGCCTTCATTCAGGACAGTGATGCCCTCGATGTCGAAGGTCTCGGTGCCATCCAGGCCCAGCGACTGATGGGACTCGCCCTCCGGGAACTGAAGCGGGATGACGCCCATGCCGATGAGGTTCGAGCGGTGAATACGCTCGAAGGACTCGGTGATGACGGCCTTGACACCGAGCAGGTTGGTGCCCTTGGCAGCCCAGTCACGCGAGGAACCGGTACCGTACTCCTTACCAGCGATAACAACCAGGGGAATGCCGGCGGCCTTGTAGTTCTGGCAGGCATCGAAAATAAAGGCCTGCGGGCCACCTTCCTGGGTGAAGTCGCGGGTGTATCCGCCGCGTACATCGACCAACTCGTTGGAGAGGCGAATGTTGGCAAAAGTACCGCGCATCATAACCTCGTGGTTGCCGCGACGAGAGCCCAAGGAGTTGTAGTCCTGGCGCTCAACGCCGTGCTCGTCGAGGTACTGCGCTGCCGGGGTACCGGGCTTGATGGAGGAAGCAGGGGAGATGTGGTCGGTGGTGACGGAGTCTCCCAGCTTTGCGAGCACACGAGCACCCTTGATGTCTGCAACGGGCTCGGGCTCGATGGGCATGCCATCGAAGTAAGGAGCCTTGCGGATGTAGGTGGAGTCCTCGTTCCACTCGAAGGTCTGGCCCTCGGGGACGTCAAGGTTGCGCCATGCGTCATCACCCTTGAATACGTCAGCGTAGTCGGCCTCGTAGAGCTCGCGGGAAATGGCGTCCTGGATGGTTGCCTCGATCTCCTCGGTGGAGGGCCAGATGTCCTTGAGGAAGACATCGTTGCCGTCCTGGTCTTGGCCGAGAGGCTGAGCGTCGAAGTCGAAGTCCATGGTGCCGGCGATGGCGTAGGCGATGACCATGATGGGCGATGCCAAGTAGTTCATCTTGACGTCGGGGGAGATACGACCCTCGAAGTTACGGTTGCCGGAGAGAACTGCGGTAGCGGCCAAGTCGTGCTCGTTGATGGCAGCGGAGATCTCGTCAGGCAGCGGACCGGAGTTGCCGATACAGCTGGTGCAACCGAAGCCGGAAAGGTAGAAGCCGAGTGCCTCAAGGTCCTTCCACAGATCGGCGCGCTGGAAGTAGCCGTCGACGACCTGGGAACCGGGGGCGCAGATGGTCTTAACCCAAGGCTTGGATTGCAGACCAAGCGCAGCTGCCTTGCGGGCGATAAGGCCAGCGCCCACCATGACGGAGGGGTTGGAGGTGTTGGTGCACGAGGTGATGGAGGCGATGGCCACCATGCCGTGATCCAAGGTGTACTCGCCGCCGTTCTGAGAGGTGACGATGACGGGCTTGGAGGGGCGTCCGGAGGAGCCCTTGGCTGCGGACTCGCCGTGTCCGGCGCGGGACTTGTTGAGTCCGCCGGTGACGTCAGCGAGTTCCTCGGTGACGCCGCCCTCAGCGGTCATGCGCAGGGCTTCCTTCGTGGTCTCATCAACCACAACCTCGTCGGTGGTGTAGCTGGCGAGATCGGAGCGGAACTTCTCCTTGGCCTCGGACTGCAAGATGCGGTCCTGGGGACGCTTCGGGCCTGCGATGGAGGGAACCACGGTGGATAGGTCGAGCTCGAGGTACTCGGAGTACTTTGCCTCAGGGGCGTCCTTCTCGAGCCACATACCCTGTGCCTTGGCATAAGCCTCGACGCGGTCAATCTGCTCCTGGGGGCGACCGGTCAGGGCAAGGTACTTGATGGTCTCTTCATCAATGGGGAAGATGGCAGCGGTGGAACCGAACTCCGGCGACATGTTGCCGATGGTGGCGCGGTTCGCCAGCGGGACAGACTTAACGCCGTTGCCGTAGAACTCGACGAACTTCTGCACCACGCCGTGCTTACGGAGCATCTCGGTGATGGTGAGCACCACGTCGGTGGCGGTAACGCCGACCGGGATTTCACCGGTGAGCTTGAAGCCCACGACCTTCGGGATGAGCATGGAAACCGGCTGGCCGAGCATAGCTGCCTCGGCCTCGATGCCACCAACGCCCCAACCGAGGATTCCCAGGCCGTTTTCCATGGTGGTGTGGGAGTCCGTGCCGATACAGGTGTCAGGGTAAGCAAGGCCGTCGTTGTCGAAGACAACGCGACCCAGGTACTCAATGTTGACCTGGTGCACAATGCCCGTTCCGGGGGGAACTACGCGGAAGTTGGAGAAGTTCTCTGCACCCCAGCGCAGGAACTGGTAGCGCTCTTCGTTGCGCTGGTACTCAATCTCAACGTTCTTCTCAAGAGCCTCGGTGGAGCCGAAAGCTTCCACGATGACGGAGTGGTCAATGACCATCTCTGCCGGGTTGAGGGGGTTTACCTGATCGGGCTTGCCGCCAAGAGCGGACACTGCCTCACGCATCGTAGCAAGATCGACTACACAGGGAACGCCGGTGAAGTCCTGCATCAGCACACGGGCCGGGGTGAACTGGATCTCGGTAGAGGGCTCTGCCTCCGGATCCCAGTTGGCCAGCGCGTTGATGTGATCTTTGGTTACGTTTTTGCCGTCCTCGTAGCGCAGCTGATTCTCAGCGAGCACTTTGAGCGAATAAGGCAGCTTCTCCAGGCCCTCGACCGCGTTGATGTCAAAGTAGTCGTAGGACTTGCCTTTGACGTCAAGGGTCTTCTTGGAACCGAAGGAGTTCAGGCTTTCAGTCACAGGGAGCTCCATTCCTTGTTTGTAGAACTATTATTGTTCTGTATGAATACTCGGATTCTCCGATGCGGCCCAAGGGAAAAAGTCCGCTACGGGGCATAGGCGTCAGGCGCACGGAGGCGAGAAGAACGCGATGGTTCACTCACCCATTGTAGAGGGGTAAACCTTCGACCGCTGCAACTATAACAGTACAAGCGTTCTGTTTTCATCTTTTTGCATACTTCGTGGCGAGTCACGTCCCCCGTGCCGGGGTGGCTCTTATATAAATCAAGGTAGAGCACGCCAAAGGTGCATTAGGGGAGTCCTCCCGGCCTAAGCGTGAAGAAAGGATCTCTCGTGACCATGACGGGCGTTGACATTGCAGGCCTTAGTGAACAGCTAAGAGCCGATGGAGTTGCCTATACCAACCCGGAGCTGGCCGCAGACGAGAACCTGCAAGGCTTTGTCGCCGGACACCTACGGCCCGGGGATGGAATCGCCGTCGTCGACGTCTTCACGCCCGATCTGGCAGATTTGAGAGATCTCGCCAGCGATCTGCAGCAAGACTCGGGCCTCGACTCTGTCATCGTGCAGGCGCCGAACGCCGTTTCCTCCGTTAGTGATGTCTACTCGCGTGCACAGATCGAATCCACCCAGCATGGCATCCCACAGGGCCTAGATCAGGCTTCTGTGCTTGATCACTTTTATGGAGGCCTTGGGCTCGATCGTGGCCCAGTCTTGGCTGTAGCCCTAGTGCTGGCCGTTGTGTTCGTTGCGGCCGGCATCGCCGCATACCGTGCAGCCCGTGGAGACGCGCAAGTCAAAAACTAGGCCTTGACTTATCTCGCCATAAGAAAGTGCCAGTTCTGGATTTGGACGTAGGACACGCCGACAATTGGGCAGTAGTGAGCAAGCTCACAATAACGGGCGGGTAACAAAATAGTTGCAGGTTAGATGTGCGTGTAACGCGAAGATGCCACGATAAACGGCTGTGACTACAGGGAAAATTGTGCGACTTGCTGTTGATGTGACGTATGGTTCCAGTATCGACTCACGGGTTGATTGTTGTCCTAGTAGTTCATGGTTTAGACCTTGACTCTCAACGGATGAGCGCACGGGTATGTGGGGAAGCACACCACGAGCGGGCATCGGACGTTGAGAACGAGCGTTAAGTCGTGAGCGCTACCTTTGCTAAAGCTGGGGGAGATGGCAGCAAGAAGCATCGCAGTGTCGGAGTTCAGTATTTTCATGATCAGCGTTGAGACCTCAGCGTTCCAACCTAAAAATTAAACACCCACCTTCATGTACCAGGCGGGAGACGAGCGCTTAAGCGTCCTTATGTCATGGGCTCGATAGTCGGGCAGTTGGAGCCAGAAGTCACTGGGTATCGATTGTCAGGCCGGGTTCGGCAGGGGGAGTGCACCAATTCTCGTGGTGCCTACGCAGGATTCGTCTCCCACACGGAGCAACGTCCGTGCACCTGTTCACGGTTCGTGGCACGCCGGCCCTCCGGTCTCGCCCTTGCATAAGGCGGGGCCGCCGTTGTGGCCAGTGGTGCCAGGGGCTGGAAAGAGCAGGCTTCACAGCGTCGAAGGCCAGTGAACCTCTCTAAAGAGATTCCGCCGGCCCAAACGTGTAGCCGCACGTGCAATCCACGCGCGGCCATCTATATATCGCCTCGGTACCAAGTGAGAAGTCCTGTCCGCTTTGTCTGCACATTCCATGAGTCATTCCTTATTGATTCACGCCTTGTTCCATCCCTTCGCTGCTACGTCCCAGTTGTGCGAGATAGCCGCCGAAATGCGTATGGAGCAGGTGAGCGTTGAGCGGCATCGCAACGAACTTCCAGGTTGGGTGCTAGGAGATAAAACCTCGTGGCCACCATCTTTAAAAATCGCACCAAGAAGGCGCGTTCGCTTATTGCGGCTGTAGCCTGCACGGCGACCTTATCCGTTGTTTCTACTCTTAGCCCCGTCGTGGCGCAGGCCAGCCCTGCCACGGACATCACTGCTCTCTTATCCTCGGGCAATGCCTCCGTTGCCCAGCTGGCCAACGCGCTTGCCGACGTCCAAGACCAGGTGTCGCGCATCGAGGGCGAGATCGGCGGCAACCGTGAGAACGTCAACCGCGCACTCGTCGACCTGCAAGATGCCCGTACCGAGGCGCAGCAGGCCAAGCAGGGCACGGCCAAGGCAAACGAAGAACTGGACCAGGCGCAGTCTGATGTAGAGAAAGCCCAGTCCAAGTTGGACGAGCTCTCACGCACCGCCTACCGCCGGGCAAATACATCCGACGTCGTGACCAACGCTTCCGGCGCGGACTCGCGGCGCGACAAGCTCGAGCGCGATACCTACTTGCGTACCCAGACAAAGGAGCAGCAGGCAGTCGTCGACGACCTGACGAAGGTCCGCACTGAGAAGGCCAACCGTGAGTCTCAGTTGCGCCAGGTGCAAAAGCTCGCCGAAGACCGCGAAGATCAAGCAGAGTCTGCCGAGTCCGCGGCCCGTAAGACTCTCGACGAGAGTCTGGCGAAGGTTCAGCAATTCTCGAGCCAGCGCGAGGAGCTAATCAAGCAGGAGAAGGAGGTGCAAACCTCCTTAAATAAAGCCAAGGGGGTTGATTCTAAGGATAAGTCCACAGAATCGACACGCAGTTCGGACTCCACAGCCCACAGTAACGTCAATGGCTCAACCTTGAATCAAGGGGCTCATGCTCCCGCAGCGACGGCTGCTGCTGGAGCGACGACTGGAACACCTTCTAACGCTGCCTCCGGGACGGCAACTGAGTCGGCCACAGCTAGTGAACCAGCCACGGGATCAGAAACTGGCACGAGCGAAGCGGCAGTGCCCAGCGTTGAGGGCGAGGCCCAGGCACAGGCTACCCGCGAGTTGCGTTCCGGCGGTACAGGCCCACACCTCGATGCTGAGAGTGCTGCCCAGGTGGCACAAACCGGTGCAGCCCTATCCTCCGACCCTGCCGTTCAGCAGATGTCCGCCAACGGCTTAGCCGCAGCCGGCGCCCCGGATAACGCGCAGGAGTTGCTCAACGCGGGTAGCTCTGCCGTCAGCGCAGCCGCCTCCATCGTGGCGGCCTCGCAGCCTAACCACACCGGATTGAGTGGCGATCAGGTGGGCGACTTGGTGAATGCCTCCTCGCAGCTGTTGGCGCTCCAGGGCGTCGATACCTCGGCGTCTTCCGACAGCGAGGTCTTGCGGACCCTGACGGATTTGCTGACTCCGACTAAGACCGGTGACGAAGTCACGGCGGATGCCTCGACTGAGGTCTCCGACATGAATCGCTCGCAGAAGATCGAGGCAGTCATTAGCCGCGGCATGGGCCAGATTGGAATGCCCTATGCATGGGGTGGCGGCGACGCCAATGGTCCCACACTAGGAATCCGCGACGGCGGTGTTGCAGACTCTTATGGCGACTATAACAAGGTCGGCTTCGACTGCTCAGGGCTCGTCCTCTACGCCTTCGCAGGCGTAGGAATCTCGCTTCCGCACTACACCGGTTACCAGTATCAGAAGGGCGAGTACATTAACCCGAATAATATGGAACGCGGCGACCTCATCTTCTACGGTCCAGGCGGTAGCCAGCACGTGGCCATCTATCTTGGTGATGGAACCATGCTCGAGGCCCCTCGGTCCGGTTCGACCGTTCAGGTCAGCCCAGTGCGCTGGTCTGGTATGACCGAGTACGCCGTGCGACTCATTTAGACCTCCAACTTTTGGTTGGTAGAGTTAGGGGTATGACTACTGCACAACACCATGCCTCTAGCTACGACGCCCTCCTCGTTCTTTCTTTCGGTGGCCCGGAAGGAAACGAGGAGGTTGTTCCGTTTTTGGAGAATGTCACCCGCGGTCGCGGCATCCCCCGCGAGCGCCTCGAGGTAGTGGGTAAGCACTACTTCCACTTCGGGGGAGTCAGCCCTCTCAACCGCCTCAACCGCGAACTCATTTCCCACATTGAGGCGGAGCTGGAGAAGCGGGGGCACGAATTGCCCGTCTACTTTGGCAACCGCAACTGGCATCCTTTCGCCAGTGAAACTGTCGAGGCCATGGCTGGTGACGGAGTACGCAACGTGCTGGTCTTAGCCACCTCGGCGTGGGGCGGATACTCCGCTTGCCGTCAATACGATGAGGACATCGTGGCAATGCGCAAGCACCTCGCGGACAAGGGTCTGCCTGAAATGGACTTCACCAAGTTGCCGCAGTTCTTCGATCATCCCAAGTTCATCTCTGAGACAGCGCAGGCAGTCCGGGAATCTCTGGCGCAGGTACCGGAGGGCAGGAAAGCTCGAATGCTCTTTAGTGCTCACTCTGTTCCCCTCGCCCACGACAATGTCGGCGGTGGGCCCGGAGATAAAAACATCTACTCCCGTCAGGTCGCCGAGGCGAGCCGGCTGGTTGCGCAGGAGGCGGGCATTGATGACTATGACCTCGTGTGGCAGTCTCGCTCGGGAAACCCCGCGACACCGTGGCTTGAGCCCGACGTGGTGGATCACACCACGCAGATCCACGAGGAAGATGGAGTAGATGCGGTCGTCGTCTGTCCCATTGGGTTCATCTCTGATCACATGGAGGTCGTGTGGGACCTCGACACCGAGCTGCGCGATGCAGCTAAGGAGATGGGAGTAGACCTCCAGCGCGTGCGCACCGTCGGACCATCGGCGGCTTTCTCAGAGATGGTGGTGGACCTCGTAGAAGATCTCTCTGCTGGCAGGCGCAGCCCGGGACTGGGAACAGTTACTAGCCAAGGCTGCACCATCAACGGCGAGCCCTGTGCCAAAGGCTGCTGTGATATTCACGCCCTGCGCCGTACTGTTCCCGCAAACTCGGAGAGCGCATAGCTTACCCCTGCCATCCGCGCCTGTCTGATGTAGTGCCATAAGCGCAGTAATTGGGGATCGAGGCTATGGTCTCCGATCCTGTCTGTGACGGTCTCTATGATTGCCGCCACGCGATCCGCGCGCGCGAAGAGCTTGGCTGCCCGGCCCGGGATCGAGGCCGGCAGCCCGGGGGCGTCGTAGAAATCACTGAGCGTGCCCACGGTCAACCGTGGGTTGGGGAGTGCGTCGCTGTGATAGCCCGTTGCCTCGATGAGCGTCGCCGCTTCGTCGGTGGCGCGTGCCAGCAGCGCATCCGCCTCGCCGGGGCTGAGCCAGGCCGGTGCCGGAAGGGGCAGCGTTTCAACCAACATCTCCCATCGGCTCATCTCCCAGCCGTCGTACACCTCGGTGTGAGGAACGACTACGATATGACGATCTCGTTCGGTGGTGCGGACAACGATTGCTCCTGCGGGGCTCAAGGAAGCAGCCTGGGCGGATTCTGATCCGGCCGGAAGCGCTGGGGCTTGTCCCGGACCGGAAAGGATAAGGCGGAGAACGGGCTCGCGCGAGCCTGGGACAAGCAGCCCTGTGGCTTCGGTTCGGAGCCTAGAAAAGACTTCGACAAGCGGCTCATCTTGGCTACCGCGAACCGGCCCCTGCAGCTCGGTGACGGCCTCAATGAGGGCATCTGTTGACTCGTGACCCCATAACCATGCGCCCAGCCACACGGCAGTGTTTTGAAGTGGAGACCAAACCTCGGCGCGCATATCCATGGCGGACAATTATAGTAGATAGACTGCCTAGCCATGAATAATGATCCCTATGGTGGAGACATCCTGCGCGGACATAGCAGAGCGCAGGCACGAGAGTACCCGGAGATGGCGGCGGAACCGGGGATGGTCGTGGAGGTACGCGGTGATGACTTCGTGGGCGCTGTCCTCGGCGTGGATAAAACCGTCTATGGAGAGGTTATTCGCCTCGAGGATCGCTACGGCACGCAGCGCGTATTCAACCTGGTCAAGGGTGGCTTCCTCTACGAAGGACAGCCGGTAACTCTCACGCGCTACCGCCCCAAGAGTCTGCCGCAGCGCTCCAATTCGGGTTCGCGGCGAGTGAGCAACGTTGAGGCTAAAGTCGCCGCCCCCTCCCGGATCTGGGTCGAGGGCATTCATGATGCCGCCATCGTGGAAAAGGTATGGGGCCACGATCTGCGTGTTGAGGGCGTCGTAGTTGAGTACTTAGAGGGGCTGGATAATCTCCCACAACGCCTCGCAGAATTCGGCCCTGTGGAGGGGCGACGCGTCGGCGTTTTGGCCGATCACTTGGTTGAGGGCTCCAAGGAGACCCGTTTGACGCAAACGGTGGGCGAGCATGTCTTAGTCACGGGGCACCCCTTCATCGATATTTGGGCTGCAGTTAAACCCGAACGCCTGGGTTTGCGCGCGTGGCCCGAAGTTCCCTACGGCGAGGATTGGAAAACCGGCATTTGTCGGCGCGTGGGGTGGAGTGATCCCAAAGAGGGCTGGAACCGGGTCTACAATGCCGTGCATTCCTTTCGCGACCTCGACTCGACCCTCATCGGCGCCGTCGAGCGCCTCGTCGACTTTGTCACCACCCCCGAGCTGCGCAAGGAAGATCTGCTCTAAGCAGGAATACTCTAAGTAGGAGAATCCAAGCAGAAGGACTGCGTCAAGCCACGGCCACGGTATTGGCGCGCTCGAGCAGGTGCAGAGCAAGGCTCCAACCAGCCGTTTCCGCTGCCCAGCCGGCCGCCTGCAGCCGCTGGGACATGGCTTGCTTGGAAATACCCAGCTGCTCGGCCGCCTCATTCTGATTAAGCCCGCTGCGTACCAAGGAGGTGGCCTCGCGGCCTTCCAGCGTTCTCTTTTGTAGAACGAAGCCCAGCAGCGCGAAGGCCGCCGCGATGTCAGTTGCCTCCTCCGCGCGACCCCGCACGCTCATCTTGGTGTAGACCTGGCCGGCTCGAGCAGAGGTCTTTAGCGCGGCGGTAGCTGCGCCGCGGGCAGCCGGCTCGGTGACCTCAGAACCCGGGGTTATGCCGATGCCTATCGCCCACTCGCCATCGGCGAGTAACGCCATGACGACGTCGCACACGCTGGCGGCAGAATCTATCACGGCACAGATGTCCTCTACGCCCAATACCTCGAATTCGCCCACCCCATCGAGGGTGGATAAGGCGTGGGCTGAGCGCTGAACAAGCTCTGCGCGGCGCAAGGAACGGCCACGATAGCGTGCGTGAATAGCGAGCATATGAATCCTACCTCCTAGATGACTAGGGGACAGTCTACCGTGAGCGCTTGACTGGTGGGCGCGTGGGAATCCGCGAGTCTAAGAAAAGCCCTGCCACCCCAATGACCCCAAACACGATGAAGGCCAAGATGGTCCACGGGTTGCCGCCGGCGATGAGCGCATCGCCGAAGATGACGCCCACGACAGTTGTAGGAATCGATCCGATGAAGGTGGCCGCGGCGAACTGAATCAGCGGTATAGGAGTCAGCGCAGCCACATAATTAAGAATTGAAAAAGGGATTCCTGCCACCATGCGCAGGGAGGCAATGGCCAACCAACCACGCCTTTCCAGGTGCGCGTTTATCTTGAACACCGCCGGGTGCGTCAGATGCGGGCGAATCCATTCCCCGAATAGTGCTCGCACGATGACGAGGGATAGAACTGCCGAGAGTGTGAGGGCGACCAAGGAGATGACTATTCCCTCCCAAGCCCCAAAAAGGACTCCCGCAGCCACAGTCCATAACGTCCGCGGGATCGGGAACTGGGTGAACAATATGTAGGCGGCGCCGAAGGCAAGGATGAACCAAGGGCCTAAGTGTTCCGCCCACGTGCGTAGGGCTTCAAGGTCTGGGACGTCGACGAATACCAGGAAAGCGACGACGGCTATAAGAAGAGCCACGGCTGCGCACCAGCGTTGCGGGGACCAGCTACGCAATGTGCTGCGGACATCCGCAACCACTCCTGAGAGGAAGCCTCCGAAGCTGCGGAGCCAGGTGGCAATCCTCGTCGCGACAGTAGTCATAGACCACCATGCTACGAGCTGCTTGGGACAGTAGTGAATCAGGCTGGCTGGCAAAATGATGTGGGGTCTATGACAATTCGGCAGGTTTTGGGCTTGCGATGGCGACTTCGACAGGGGATAGGAGGATACTGAGAACCCTACAGTCAGAATATTCGGGCGGGGTGGCATACCTAGGAAGCTTCCGCCCGCCCCGTACAATCGCCAAAGAAAGCAGAGCCTTAGACATGGACGCAGTCCACAATCTTTTGTCCTATATGGACGCCACCACCTTGTTGACCGCCTTCGGGCCTTGGGTGCTGGTGGGCGTGGCCATCGTCGTATTTATCGAGTCCGGTGTCCTTTTTCCGTTCTTGCCGGGTGATTCCCTGCTCGTAACGGCAGCCATCCTGCGGGATCCGCTCAATGTATCAATCTGGGAGCTCCTAGCCATCGGCGTAGTCGCAGCAATCCTCGGCGACCAGGTTGGCTATTGGCTGGGACACAAGTTTGGTCGCCGCTTGTTCCGCGATGATGCCCGCATACTCAAGTCCTCTCACCTTGCCGCTGCAGAGCAATTCTTCACCAAACACGGATCCGCAGCGCTTGTCCTAGGCCGCTTCGTGCCCATCGTGCGCACCTTTGTGCCTGTAGCAGCTGGCACCGCCCGGATGCCTTATACCCACTTCGTGGGATGGAACGTTCTAGGGGGAGTGACCTGGGTGCTGTCGATGAACCTCATCGGCGTATTCCTGGGCAACATCCCGGGGATCGCAGACTCCATCGAGAAGATCATGCTCCTCATCATCGCGCTGTCGGTCCTGCCCATCGTGGTGAAGTACGCCCTCACTCGCATCAAGGCCGCGCGCGTTCAGTCCGCAGAGCCGGCAGTAGAGTAGGTTCCTTCTATTTCCTAGTGCCTTCTCTTAATAATTTCAGCCCCCCTCAGCGCAGTTCAGCTGAGGGGGGCTTCTAGGTGACATGAAAAAAGTCTCGAGCACCGTTCTAGGAACGATGTCTCGAGACTTCACAATTGTGCCCGAGGGGGGACTTGAACCCCCACGTCCGTTAATAGGACACTAGCACCTCAAGCTAGCGCGTCTGCCATTCCGCCACCCGGGCAGGGTGTTTGTTTCAACCTCTCGGCTGGGCACTCGAATACTGTATCCCGATCCGTAGATCGAATACAAATCGCCAGCTCAATACTTATTTATGGCGTTGTAGAGGAGCTGCTTTTCGCCGGTAAATCTCCCAGATGCCGTAGTGAATGACAACGAGGTAAGTCAGGGTTAAGTCAGGCCACGGTCGCTGGCGTGCCAGCGTCCACTGTAACGTGTACCCCCTTAGACAGTGGCCTGTGATGTGGGGTACAAATGGGTTATGGCTACTTATGCAGATGATCCACGGTTCCCCGGTCCGGACCCCTACGCCCCGCTGGGCACCCTCCCCAGCTTTTCCTTGACCTCTAGCGACTTGGAGGATGGCGCAGAGATTTCGGAGGACATTCGCGCCCCGCGCAGTATATCCCCGCAGCTGGCGTGGTCTGGGCTTCCGGAGGGAACGAAGTCCTTGGCGGTGACCTGCTTCGATCCTGACGCCCCTACGGCCTCGGGGTTCTGGCACTGGGCTGCCTTCAATATCCCCGCAGACGTCACCGAGCTGCCCACCAACGCTGGAGCGACGAAGGATTTGGGCATTGACGGCGTCGTCAGCCTGCGCAATGATTCTGGCGAGCGTATCTACTACGGACCGAACCCTCCCGGCGGCCACGCGCCGCACCGCTACCTCTACGCGGTGCATGCGGTCGACGTCGCCAAGCTGGACATTGAGCCGGAGGCCAGCCCCGCGAAGCTCGGATTTAATCTCTACTTCCACAGCCTAGGCCGGGCAATCCTGTGGGGCTGGTACGAGACTAAGTAGATGACAACTAGTAAATCCCCGGCGCAGGGAGTACCTATCCCCACCACACTGCGGGTGGGTGGAGCCTTTATGTTTCTTGCCTTCGTCCTGATCCTCTTGGCGGTTATTTCCGTGTTCCGTGATGGGTGGCAGGCACCCTTTACATGGACCTATGGAACCTTGGCCATCGTTGCAGCAGCGCTTATTGCAGGCGCCTTTGCCACCATCCGCCGTGATCAACGGGCGAGTAAAACCCAGGTTATAGCACTAGCTGTAGCCGTGGTTCTCGTCATAGCGGGACGTTTCGCCCCCAGCACTGTCCTCGTGGTCATGGATCAGTACTGGTTGCTGCTCTATGCTGTGGGCGCAGGCCTATGCGCCCTTATCCTGCGGCGCGTGAGCATAGGGACGCACTAGAGCGCGGCTGCTAGCTTCCTAGCAATCTTTCCACGGCAGGCCAGAGCCCACAGCTTGAGAGATATTGCGCAAGTTGTGGGCATGTATCTGTCGGGCAATGCCGCGGTGAATATCCCGAATCCAGTCTGGACCGCCATAGATGAGGCCGGTATAGCCCTGCAGGAGGGTGGCTCCTGCGGCTATGCGCTCCCATGCCTGCTCCGGGGTCGAGATGCCTCCCACCGAGATGAGGACAAGCTTGTCACCGACTCGCTCGTGCAGGTGTTTGAGGACCTCGAGCGAGCGCGCGGCAACGGGGGGACCGGAAACGCCGCCGGCACCCATGGCCGCGACCTCGGCGGCGGGAGTGCGCAGCCCCTCACGCGAAATGGTGGTATTGGTCGCCACGATTCCGGCCAAGCCGAGGTCAACGGCCAAATCGGCGATGTCATCGATATCGGCGTCACTGAGGTCTGGGGCGATCTTTACCAAGACCGGCAGTGCGGTGCATTCTTGGACCGCGGCCAGGATTGGACGCAAGGATTCCACCGCCTGCAGATCACGCAGGCCAGGGGTGTTGGGGGAGGAGACGTTGACCACGAGGTAGTCTGCGAGGCCGTCGAGTACGGAAGCGGAGCGGCGGTAGTCATCGACAGCTTGCTCAGCGGGAGTGACCTTGGACTTGCCAATGTTGATGCCGAGGGGATCGCTATAGCGCCGCTTGCGCAGATTCTGCGCGGCTACCGCTGCGCCGTGGTTATTAAAGCCCATGCGGTTCAAAATGCCCTTGTCGGCCTTGAGCCGGAACAGGCGCGGGGCTGGGTTGCCTGGCTGGGCTAACGCGGTGACGGTGCCTAACTCGGCGTAGCCAAAACCCACCGCAGCCCAGGCATCGGCGGCGGCGGCGTTCTTGTCAAAGCCGGCGGCTAAGCCTAGCGGCCGTGGGAAAATCACGCCAAAAACCTCCTGGGAAAGCACTGGATCCCTAAAGGGCAGGATCTTGGCGAGTCCGCGGTTCGCCGGGCCGACAGCCTGCAGGGCCGCCAGCCCGCGGCTGATGATGGTGTGGATGGTCTCGGGATCAAGTGTGAACATGCCGCGCAATGCCAGCTGATAGGCCCGTGCGCGCAAGCGGTCGACTGGGGAGGTATGCATGGGGAGGAGTCCGTTCCTTCGTGGAGGTGTCGTGAAATGTTTTGACGTATCTGGGGGCTGACTTCGGGTTTCGTGGCGGCGGATGAGCACAGGGTGGATTATTTCAGGTCAGGGTCGGAGTAAAACTGAAGGCCATCACCGGTGGCGGAAGCGACTACAAGCGTGCCATCCTCCAACACGGCCATGTGCTCGGCGGCTGAAACCGTGGGAAACGAGCCCTTTTCTAGGGGAACGCCGGTCGAGATGTTGTAGGCGTGAGCCTCATTGGTATCGGTGGTGGTCACCCACGCCAACTGGCGTCCCTCGTCCCAAGCCACTGCCCAAGGCACGCCGGGAGTATTGCCGTACTGATGGAGGCGAATGACGTCGTCAGCGGTGTAGATGGCCAGGCGCTTGCCCACTGTGTCCGAGGCCAAGACAATGCCGTTGTCACCTGCGGCGATCTGTCCCACACCCTGGCCCGCGCGCAGGCGACCACCTGCGCGGTCGTGCTCCCAATCGAGGTTCTGGATAGTGGAATCGGAGCGCTGGATGCGCACTACGTTGTCCCGGATATCGGCATTGGGGACGGGAATGAGCTGATCCGAGCCAGCCTCAGCGGTGATGTCCTCCACGCGTTGGCCCTCACTGTAGACACCGACTTCGGCGGTATCAGCCGAGGTGACAAAGAGCTCACCGCTCGAGATAAGGGCGGCGGCTGTGGCGGGAGCGTCCTCCGACACGTCCACCTCGGTCGGGGAGGTGGGCTCCGTGGGATCGATGATAAGGACCTTATCGCCACAAGCAATGACGAAGCCCTGTTCGGAGGCCGTTAGCTCGCCGCAGCTTTCATTAAGTGGCACGGTGGCAGCCTTGCCTGCCTCAAAATCCGACTGGCTACCCACCTCCAAGCCCGTGGCGGAACGCACGGCCACAGTGCTGTCGATCACTGCGAGATCTTTGAGCGACTGGCCCTCAAGGCTCAGCTTTCCGGCCGGGTTAGTTGCAGCTGGGGAAGGCGCTGGGGTGGCATTACCCTGCACCGCCGTGTCTGGGTCGGATCCGACTCCGACCTCGCTGTCTGATTGGCAGCCGGCCAAAGCTAAGGCGCTGAGGCTCAGCGCAAGGGCGGCCCTTTTCTGGGAAGCGAGCAGTGCAATCACGATTTTCTATCCTAGCAGCGCGTGTTGCGAAACTTCGAAGCCGTGAAATTGAGTTGTAGGCTATCTCGGGTGAATACCGCAACAGCTACCGATGCGATGTCCTGGATCCAGGTCATCGTTCTTTCAATCGTCCAAGGCCTCACTGAGTTTCTCCCCGTGAGCTCCTCAGGACACCTGCGTATCGTCTCGGAATTGTTCTGGGGCGAGGACGCAGGCGCTTCTTTCACCGCCGTCATCCAGTTGGGAACGGAACTGGCGGTCATCGTATTCTTTGCCAAGATGATTTGGGAGATCATCTTGGGCTGGTTCCGGGGGCTTTTCAACAAAGAAAAGCGGGGACAGGACTATCGCATGGGCTGGATGATCATCGTCGGTTCCATCCCGATCGGACTGGTCGGCTTCTTCGCCAAGGACCTCATTCGCGATAGCCTGCGCAACTTGTGGATCACTGCAGCCATGCTGATCCTCTTTTCCTTCTTCTTCATCCTCGCCGAGCGCGTGGGCTCCAAGACCCGCGGTTTCGATGAGCTCAACATGAAGGACGCCATCGTCATGGGTCTGTGCCAGTGCCTAGCGCTTATCCCCGGCGTCTCCCGTTCTGGTGGCACCATTTCCGGCGGCTTGTTCTTGGGTCTGGACCGCGAGGTCGCCACTCGCTTCAGCTTCCTTTTGGCTATTCCGGCGGTCTTGGCCTCGGGTCTGTTTTCGCTTGACGACGCCTTCGGCCCCACCGTCGGTCAATCCGCCACGGGCATGCAGCTGCTGGTGGGCACCGCCATCGCCTTCGGCGTGGGCTATGCCTCCATTGCGTGGCTGCTCAAGTTTGTGGGCAACCACTCCTTCGCCTGGTTCGCTGCTTACCGCATCCCAGTTGGCGTGCTGCTCATGATCCTGCTGGCACTGGGCGTTCTGCAGCCTTAGGGCAACTGGGCTAAGAATGCGCAAAGTGCGGCGGCGGCGCGGTGGGGGCTACGATGGTCTGCATGCATTCTTGGCCCGCGCCCCATTTCGACCGTGTTCCTGGCACTTCGGTGCCTCTGCGTCTCTACGATTCCGCCGATGAAGCGATTCGGCCGCTCCGTATAGAGGGTGACACCGCGCGCATGTACGTGTGCGGAATCACGCCCTATGACTCGACGCACTTGGGCCATGCGGCCACTTATCTTACTTTTGACCTCATCTATCGGGTGCTGCTCGATGCCGGCAAAGCGGTGCATTACGTGCAAAACGTCACCGATGTCGACGATCCGCTCTTCGAGCGCGCTCAGCGTGACGGCGTTGATTGGAAGGAGCTCGGCTCCTCGCAGATCGATCTCTTCCGCAGTGATATGGAGATACTCTCCGTGTTCCCGCCGCAGAACTACGTTGGCGCGATGGAGGCCATCGATCAGGTCATCACGATGGTAGAAAAGCTTCTCGCTGTGGGGGCCGCCTATGTGGTTGATGATCCGGAGTACCCAGACGTTTATGCCTCGGTTCACGCGACCCAGCACTTCGGCTACGAGTCCAACTACAACGCCGAGCAGATGGCTGAGTTCTTCGCCGAGCGTGGCGGTGATCCGCAGCGTCCTGGCAAACGGGATCCGCTCGATGCCTTGGTCTGGCGCGCTCACCGCGAGGGCGAGCCCGCGTGGGATTCTCCCTTTGGCCCGGGCCGCCCTGGCTGGCACATCGAGTGCTCGGCCATCGCCACGGACCACCTTGGGTCTTCCTTCGATATCCAAGGAGGCGGAAGCGACCTGAAGTTCCCGCACCACGAGTTCTCCGCCGCACATGCGGAAGCCGCGCTCAAGGTGGAGCGCATGGCTGATTTCTACGTGCACAGCGCAATGATCGGCCTCGATGGGGTCAAGATGTCGAAGTCGCTGGGAAACCTCGTCTTCGTACACAAGCTCGTGGAGCAGGGCGTCGAGCCTTCAGCCATCCGGCTTGGCGTCTTCGCTGGCCACTACCGCAGCGATCGGGACTGGTCGCAGGCCATCGTGGCCGAAGCCACGAAGCGTCTACACACCTGGCGCGAGGCGCTGTCTCATCCCGGCCAGCTTGGTAGGGCACAGGCGCTGGTGCAAGAGATGCGCCAGGCGCTGTCCAATGATCTTGATACTCCGGCTTTGCTAGCCGCCGTCGATGCATGGTCTATGCAGTCGCGTGGCGAGGATGACCCCGCAGCAGGGGAGCTGGTTTCTCAGGCCCTTGATTCCCTCGTGGGGGTGCGCCTCGCGCAATCTTAGGGCAGTATTTAGACCATGAGCATTCGCGCAGACTTTCAACCCACAATTGACGAGTTCATCGATAATCTACATTCCTTCGCAACCGGGGATTATCTCCGTGCGGAGGAAAAAGAGTTCTGGTCCGCCCCCTTTGATGCGGCAGTGTTGCCGGAGCTTAAGTCTCTCCTCGAGGGATTGCTTGATTCCCTCGATACTTTGCCCGATGATCCAGACAGCGAAGCGCTGGCAGCCGTGGTGGAGGCTGGAGTTGCCCAGTTGGCAGGTTTTAACCGCCGTCAGGCAGATGCGGTCCTCGAGCCGGAGGAGAAGCAGGAACTGGGAGTCCTCATTTACAATGCCTCTGCAGCCACAGGCGCAGATGACGAGGCCTTGGCGCAGCTGCCTGAGCTCGAGTTTTAGCACTCGCAAGATTTTTTAAAGGAGACCTTTAATCCCCGCATGACTACGAATAAACCCGCCGCCTCTAAACCCGCCGCAATCTTTTGGGACATGGATGGCACGCTCACTGACTCCGAGCCCTTATGGGCCGAGGCCACGTACTTCCTGTCCGAGCAGATGGGCCGCCGACTAACGCCAACGGAGCGCCTAGCGACCGTCGGAGCCACTTTTTCCACCACCTTCCGCTACTGCGCGCAGGTGGCTGGAATTAAGGCTCCTGTGGAGCGGGAAGAGGACTACCGGCGTGCGATGTTTGAGTACACAAAGGAACTCTTCTCCCAGCGCTTGGAAGTTTTTCCCGGTATCCGGGACCTTTTAGCGCAGTTTGGTGCCGACGGGATTCCCATGATGGTGACTACCAACACGGAACGCAATGTCGCCGATGCCGCTATTGACGCAGTGGGCAGAGAGCACTTTGTGGACACTATCTGCGGAGACGAAGTAGAGCACGGTAAGCCTGCACCGGACATGTACCGCGAGGCCGCCCGTCGCCTCGGACTGGACCCAGCACAGTGCCTCGTGTTCGAGGATTCTGCCACGGGTATGCGCGCCGCGGTCGACGCAGGCTGCCGCGTTATCGGTTTGCCTGCTGATGAGTCGGTGGAGGTTCCCCGGGAGGTTTCCACCATCGCGGAGCTTTACCGTTCCGCTCACCTCGACGGGGTACAGGCTGTTGACGTCTACGGTTGGTTCGGGCAGATTTCCTGGGTAGGAAACACTGTGCGCAGCTAAAGCCATGGTTTATGCCGCCTCGGGTGGATAACTGTGGAATAATAGTCTGCCGTGAAGAATTTTGAGGCACTTTTTGCTGAACTAAAAGAAAAAGCAGACAACCGCCCGGAGGGCTCCGGCACCGTCGAGGCCCTAGATAAGGGCGTTCACTTCATCGGTAAGAAGGTCATCGAGGAAGCGGGCGAGGTATGGCTCGCCGCAGAGTACCAATCAGACGCCGAACTCGCGGAAGAAATGTCTCAGCTCATGTACTGGACCCAGGTCATGATGCTCAAGCGTGGAATCGCTTTGGAAGACGTATATAAGTACCTGTAGCAGTACCAGTGTTACACATTCTGCAGTACAAGAATCTCTAGGAAGAAGTCATGATAAAGATTGCTGTGCCCAATAAGGGCTCTTTGTCCGAGGCAGCGCTCGATATTCTCTCCGAGGCTGGATACAAGGGCCGAGGGCATAACAAGTCCCTCAACGTCGTGGACAAGAACAACGATGTAGAGTTCTTCTTCCTACGCCCGAAGGACATTGCTATATACGTCTCCCAAGGCGTACTTGATATGGGGATTACCGGCCGTGATCTTGCGTTGGATTCCCGTACCAAGTTCAACGAGGTGCTGCGCCTCGGCTTTGGTGCATCGACCTTCCGCTATGCCGCTCCGGCTGGTGAGGAGTGGAGCGTGGAGAAGCTAGAGGGAAAGACCATCGCCACCTCTTATCCCAACCTCGTGCGTGATGACCTTCGCGCCCGTGGCATTGAAGCCAAGGTCATTAGGCTCGATGGCGCGGTGGAGATCTCTATCCACCTGGGAGTGGCCGATGTCATCGCGGACGTGGTTTCTACCGGAACTACCCTGCGTCAGCAGGGGCTCGCCCCCTTTGGGGAGAAGATTCTGTCCTCCGAAGCTATCGTTATCAAACGCGAGGGGCAACCCCTGAGTGCAGAGGAAGAGACTGTCCTCAGCCGCATCCAGGGTATCTTGCACGCCCGTCACTACCTCATGCTTGATTACAACGTGGCAAAGAGCAATCTTGATGCCGCCTCGCGGGTGACCCCTGGTCTTACCGGTCCAACCGTCTCGCCTTTGGCGCGTGAGGGCTGGGTTGCGGTTCGCGCCATGGTGCCGCGTAAGCGCGCCAACCACGTCATGGATGAGCTATTGTCCCTGGGTGCGGAGGCCATTTTGGCTTCCGATCTACGGATAGCCCGCTTCTAGCGGTAGACAATAACTTTTTTCGCACCCTTAATCTGCCAGCGCGTCTACGATGGTGAGTGAATCAAATTCATTCCAGACTTACCGTAGGTAGGTCGCGAGCTGTTTTAAGGAGTTTGTCACCATGGCAAAGCCCTCCAAGAAGAATGTCCATGACTCCAAGGAAGAGGTCAAAAAGACCTCCGTGGAGGCTGGCCAGACTGTAGGAACCGACAAGACTGAGAAGCCCGGTTCCGGCCTAGGGACCAAGAAGACGCGTACAGAGACCGACTTGCTCGGTTCTCTTGAGGTTCCGGCGGATGCCTACTATGGCGTCCACACCGTGCGCGCTATGGATAACTTCCAGATCTCCTATGTCACCATCAACTCCATTCCGGAGTTCGTACGCGGCATGGTGCAGGTCAAAAAGGCCACTGCCATGGCAAACCGTCGTCTCCACACCCTGCCTCGCAAGAAGTCGGAGGCCATCATCTGGGCCTGTGATCAGATCCTTGACAAGGGTCGTTGCATGGACCAATTCCCCCTCGACGTATTCCAGGGTGGTGCCGGCACCTCTCTAAACATGAATACCAACGAGGTTGTTGCCAACTTGGCACTCGAATACCTCGGTGAGCCCAAGGGCTCCTACGACATCATCAACCCCAATGATGATGTCAACATGTCGCAGTCCACCAATGACGCATACCCCACGGGCTTCCGTCTTGGTGTGTACGCCGCCGTCGACAAGCTCATCGAGCGCTTCGATGCATTGGAAGCCGCTTTCAACGCAAAGGGTAACGAGTTCCAAGACATCTTGAAGATGGGCCGCACCCAGCTGCAGGACGCCGTCCCCATGACCATGGGAGATGAGTTCAAGGCCTTCGCGCACAACTTGGCCGAAGAGCAGTCTGTCTTGCGCGATGCACAGTCGCGCCTGCGCGAGATCAACCTCGGCGCTACCGCGATCGGCACCGGAGTTAACACCCCGGCTGGCTACCGCCACCAGGTCACCGCCGCCCTGTCGGAGGTTACTGGCCTGGAGATGAAGACAGCTCGTGACCTCATCGAGGCCACCTCGGACTGCGGTGCTTATGTCTTGCTGCACTCCGCCATCAAGCGTGCCGCTATGAAGCTGTCGAAGATCTGCAACGATCTCCGTCTGCTTTCCTCCGGCCCGCGCGCCGGACTCCACGAGATCAACCTGCCTCCGCGTCAGGCTGGTTCCTCGATCATGCCGGGTAAGGTCAACCCGGTTATCCCCGAGGTAGTCAACCAGGTCTGCTTCAAGGTCTTCGGCAACGATCACGTGGTCACCATGGCCGCAGAGGCTGGGCAGCTCCAGCTCAACGTCATGGAGCCCGTCATCGGCGAGGCACTGTTCCAATCCATCCGCATCATGGGCAACGCTGTCGACACCCTGCGTGAGAAGTGCGTAGTGGGAATCACCGCCAACCCGGAGGTATGCCGCGCCTACGTCGAGAACTCCATCGGTATCGTCACCTATCTCAACCCGTTCATCGGCCACCACAATGGCGATCTCATTGCCAAGGAGTCCCTGCACACGGGTAGGGGTGTGCGCGAGCTCGTCCTTGAGAAGGGTCTGCTCGATGAGGCCACCTTGGACAAGGTTCTTTCGGTGGAAAACCTCATGCACCCCGAGTTCCGCGGCCAGCTCTACGTCGACGAGAACTAGTTTCACCCAGAGTGCCTTGAGCACTTCCTAGGCACCCGAGCATCGCTGCGCTTTAAACAGCGTCAGTAGAGGGTTCGGCAAGGGTTAACGGCTCGAGAGTGCATATCGAGCGCTAAAAGGTGGGAGAACGGTCCGGCATTGTGCCGGGCTCGGCCTCCCACCTTCTTTTTGGGCTACCTGCCAAATCTGCACTTATGTGGGATGTCCGTACGGGTTGTGGGAACGGACACAAGCGGGGGTTTATATGCACAAAACCTACTCAAATGTAGCAAAATAAAAGTTAAGCAATTCATCATAGGTTCACGTCAACGAGGATCTGCACAGGAGTCTTGTCTAGCTTCTCGCTCTCTTCCTCGTCCACGTGAACCGGCTATCGAACAACTAGGGGAGCATCAATGGTCGTCGTACACGTTCTTATAGTCTTGGGGGCCATTTTCATCGGCGCCCGTATGGGTTCTATCGGCATCGGCATGGCCGGTGGCCTCGGTGTTTTACTGTTGGGCGCCACGGGCGTCCCAGTAACACGCGAGGATATTCCCTTTGATGTCATCGGCATCATCATGACAGTCATCGCCGCCATTGCTGCCATGCAGCGTGCGGGGGGCATGGACTATTTGGTCTATTTGGCAGAGCAGTTCCTGCGAAAGAATCCGCGGCGCGTCACTTTCTACGCCCCGGTGGTCACCTGGCTGATGACGGTCTTCGCCGGCACCGGCCACACTGCCTTCTCCACTCTTCCCGTCATCGTCGAGGTGGCCAAGGAAGGTAAGGTGCGTCCCTCGCGGCCGCTGTCTATCGCCGTGGTTGCCTCCCAAATGGCGATCTGCGCCTCGCCGATTTCTGCAGCTGTGGTCTTGTTGGCGTCTCTGTTGGAACCTAAAGGCGTGGGATACCTGCAGATTCTCGCCATCTTGATTCCGGCAACCTTCCTGTCCATCTTCCCCGCGGCGTGGATCGCCAACAAAATGGGCAAGGAACTTGAGGATGATCCGGTCTACCAGGAGCGCCTAGCAGCAGGTCTCGTGGAAAAGCCGGCGAGCGCTGAGAACTTTGTTCCTGCTAAAGGTGCTAAAGCCTCAGTAGGTATCTTCCTTGTAGCCATCCTCGTCGTCATGGCCTGGGCTACCTTAACGTCCGATCAGCTGGGACTTATTTCGGATCCGACCTTGCCACGCAACGAGGCCATCATGGCCGTGATGCTCACGGCAGCCACCGCCATAGTTCTGCTCACTAAGATTCCGGCTGCGGACGTGCTCAATACGCAGGTATTTAAGTCCGGTATGTCTGCCTCCATGTGTGTGCTCGGAGTGGCCTGGCTGGGCACGACCCTCATCAACCACTACATCGATGGAATCGAAGGCATTGCCTCCGAGGTCATCCAATCTGCTCCGTGGCTGCTGGCCGTGGTTCTCTTCTTCGCCGCTGCTTTGCTCTACTCGCAGGCCGCCACCACGAAGGCGATCATTCCGCCCGCGCTTGCACTGGGTGTCAGCCCGCTGACCGCCATCGCGGCATTCCCTGCGGTTGCAGCCCTGTTCGTTCTTCCTACATACCCGACACTGCTGGCCGCCGTGGAGATGGATGACACGGGCTCCACCCGAATCGGAAAGGCCGTATTCAACCACCCCTTCATCGTGCCTGGCGTCGTCAGCATCGTGCTTTCGGTCCTCCTGGGCTACCTCTTCGGCGCGCTGATTCTTTAAAGTGCACCCCGACCTGCTTTAAGCAATGCGCTTCGACCTCGGTAGGATGCAGTTTATGACTACACAGCCTTCCGACGTCGAAATTGCCCAAGCTCATAAGCTACAGCCCATCTCACTCATCGCCGCCAAGGCGGGAATACCGCAAGAGGCCCTTATTGCCTATGGCACAACCAAGGCGAAGGTGGATATCACCAAGTTGGGCCCGAGTGAGGGGCAAGGAAAGCTGATCCTCGTCACGGGAGTCTCACCCACTCCCGCGGGCGAGGGCAAGTCCACGGTGTTGATTGGCCTGACGGATGCCCTCGACCGGCTAGGCAAGAAAGCCATCGTGGCCCTTCGTGAGCCCTCCCAGGGCCCCGTGATGGGCATCAAGGGTGGCGCCGCGGGTGGCGGATACTCCCAGATTGTGCCTATGGAGGATATTAACCTCCACTTCACGGGGGATTTTCACGCCATTACCGCGGCTACCAATACTTTGGCGGCCTTGGTGGACAACCATATCCACCAAGGAAACCACCTCAACATCGATCCTCGTCGAGTTACCTGGCAGCGCTGCGAGGACGTCAATGACCGTTCGCTACGCAAGGTCGTCACCGGTCTGGGAGGGCCTGCACACGGAGTCCCGGCTGAGACTGGATTTACCATCACCGCCGCTTCGGAGATCATGGCCATTTTGTGCCTGGCAACCAGCCTGCAGGATTTGAAGCGTCGTCTCGGCGACATCACCATTGGCTATACCTTTGACCAAGAACCAGTCACGGCACGTGACCTCGAGGCGGATGGTGCGCTTACTGCATTGATGCGAGATGCCATCAACCCCAACTTAGTGCAAACCTTAGGCGGCGTTCCCGCTTTCGTGCACGGCGGCCCCTTCGCCAACATCGCACACGGTTGCAACTCGCTTCTGGCTACTACCACCGCGCTGCAGTTCGGTGACTATGTTCTCTCCGAGGCAGGGTTCGGCGCGGACTTGGGAGGGGAGAAGTTCCTCGACATCAAGGCCCGTTTCGGCCACCTCGACGTCGCCGGTGCGGTGGTAGTGGTGACGATCCGTTCGCAGAAGTACAACGGCGGCGTCGCCAAGCAGGACCTTGATGTGGAAGACCTCGACGCACTGCGTGCAGGACTAGGAAATCTAGAGCGTCACGTGGAAAACCTCCGGCAATTCGGGCTTAGCCCAGTCGTGGCCCTTAATCTCTTCCCCAGCGATACCGCAGACGAGCGTGAGCTCATGAGCGAATGGGCTGACTTCTTCGGCGTTCCGCTGGCTGAGGTCCGCGTCTTTGGGGAGGGCGGGGAGGGCGCACTAGAGCTCGCGGAGCTTGTCCTCGAGCACCTCGATGGTGATTCTCACCCCCTCTACGATCCCGCGAAGGGAGTCGAGGCCTCTATTGAGAAGATCGCTACCTCCATCTACCGTGCCGCCCGTGTGGAATACGGAGCGAAGGCCAAGAAGGACCTTGCCTACATCAAAGCCAATGGCTGGGATACCCTGCCCGTGGTTATTTCCAAAACGCAGTATTCTTTCTCGGATGATCCCCACGAATTAGGCGCTCCCAGCGGCCACGTCCTGCACGTGCGGGAATTGCTGCCGCGTACCGGAGCTGGATTCATCGTGGCCCTTACCGGAGACGTTATGACCATGCCTGGACTTCCTAAGAAGCCCACCGCAAACGCCATCGACGTGAACGAGAACGGCAACATCACCGGCCTGTTCTAGACGCAGCGCAGGTGAGCTGTAACTACCTCCAGAACCCCTAGTCTGTATCGGCCGTCGATCCCGGCCAGCCAGGATAGGCAGGCGGTGTGCCGCCAAAGGCAGGACATATTGCCTGGTGGGCGCACCAGCCGCAGAGCTTGGACGTCTTGGGACGGAAGTCCCCGCTGCGCCCATCGCCTTCAATCTTCGCCCACAAGACGCCGAGGTCGCGCTCAAAGTACTCGAGTTCTTCGCGGTTGGGGCTGAGAATCATTGAGTCCAGAACCTTGAGGTACATCAAGCGAAGCTGGGCCGGAATGGTTCCCAAGAGCCGCCAATACACGAGCGCATAAAAGCGCATTTGGAACTGGGCATCGTGGCTATAGCGTGGGCTGGGCTTCTTTCCGGTTTTATAATCCACCACGCGTACCTGCCCGCCCGGCGCGACGTCGACGCGGTCGATGAAGCCGCGCACAGGCACACCGTTGGGCAGCACGGTATTGACGTACATTTCCGTGTCCGCGGCGTCGAAGCCCTGCGGGTTCTCCATCTGGAAATAGCCCTTGATGAGGGAACGAGCCTCCACGAAGAACTCCAGCTCCTTATCTGGGGAGATGAGCTGGCTAAGCTCCGCGTCCTTTTCCGCCATGGTGGCCCATTCCGGCTTAATCATCTTCACTGCTGCCGGGTAAGTGCGCTCCTCGCGGGGGAGGTCATGCATGTGCTCGAGTACTGCGTGGACGAGTGTTCCACGCACCTGCGCGACAGTTTTAGGCTCCGGCAGGCGGTCGATGGCCCGGAAGCGATAAAGCAAAGGGCACTGGGTGTAATCGGAAGCCCGCGAGGGCGAGAGGGCTATGGGGCGGGGAGTGTTATGTGAAGAAGCCATGATCCTTTCAGCCTATCGCTTGCTTGTTCGTGGCAAGCTAGAGGGCATGAGTAATTCGACTGAGGACTTTCTAGATTTCATCGCTGCATCTCCATCTTCCTACCATGCCGCTGCAGAAGGCGCGAGGATTTTGGAGGCCGCAGGTTTTAAGCGCCAGGCAGAAAGCGAGAGGTGGTCAGGCACGCCGGGCGGCCACTACCTTATTCGCGGTGGGGCACTCATGGCGTGGTTTGTGCCGGAGGGGGCTTCACCGGATTCAGGGTTTCACATCATTGGTTCTCACACGGATTCCCCCGGGCTCGTGTTAAAACCGCAGCCTGATTTTAGCGCCGCTGGCTGGCAGCAGGTGGCTGTGGAAGTCTACGGCGGGGCCTTGCTGCATACCTGGTTTGACCGAGAGCTTACTGTCGCAGGTCAGCTGGTAACCAAGGACGGTGACCGCCACCTAGTCAATACCGGCCCGCTGCTGCGCCTGCCCTCCTTGGCTATCCACCTCTACCGCCAGGACGAGTTCAAGCCGGACCGCCAGCAGCACATGCAGCCGGTTCTGAGCGTGGGTGATCCGGAGACTTCCATCCTGGAGGTGATAGCGAAGCAACTGGGGATCGACGCCGGCGATATTGCCGCATTCAACCTCATCACCGCTGATGCCGCGCGCGGCGCTGTCTTTGGGGCGGGGGAGCGCTTCATCGCCGCCGGGCGCATGGACAACCTTTCCTCCGTCTTTGCCAGCCTGCGGGCCCTGACCCAGGCGGCAGGGGAGTATGAGGGAAGAGACATCCTCGTCATGGCCGCCTTTGATCACGAGGAGGTGGGCTCGAACTCGCGCTTCGGCGCAGCTGGTCCCATCTTGGATGATGTCTTAGGGCGCACCGCGGGTGCCCTGGGGGCTGACGCCGAGGATAAGCAGCGCATGTATGCGCGATCGAGCTGCGTCTCCGCCGATGCGGCCCATTCAGTGCACCCCAACTATGCCAGCAAGCATGATCCGGGACACCACCCGATCATCGGGCAGGGGCCCGTAACCAAGATCAATGCCAATCAACGCTACGCGTCTAACGCGGTAACCATTAGCCTGTGGGAGGCAGCCTGTGAGCGCGCCGGGGTTCCTTTTCAGCGTTTCGTGGGCAATAACGATGTTCCCTGTGGCTCGACCATCGGCCCCATCACGGCCACGCGTCTGGGCATCGATACCGTGGACGTCGGGGTACCCATGCTCTCAATGCACTCTGTGCGTGAAATGGTGGGCGAACGCGACCAACTATGGTTGGCCCAGGCTCTTGAGGCATACTTGGTGGGTTAAACACCGAAAAGCCTTCGGCAACAGCCAAGCCGGTGCTTGGCTAAAGATCGGCTTATACCAACACTCGAATCACTCTGAGGAGCACCACCAGCTATGCCTTATTCCGGGCCTTTCCATTACGGTGACCGTGTCCAGCTCACGGATGCCAAACGCCGTCACTACACCCTGGTCTTGGAAGAAGGCGGGCAGTTTCACTCCCACAAGGGCATCATCAACCATGACGACATCGTGGGCATGGATGAGGGCTCTGTGATTAAGTCGACGATGGGCTCGGCCTTCCTGCTCTTTAGGCACCTCATGGTTGATCACGTCTTGTCCATGCCGCGTGGCGCGGCGGTGATCTATCCCAAGGACTCCGCACAGATCCTCGTCGAGGGCGACATCTTCATGGGCGCGCGCGTCCTCGAGGCTGGTGCCGGCTCGGGGGCCTTGTCCATGACTCTGCTGCGCGCGGTGGGGCCTGAAGGGCACGTGTTTTCCTATGAGGTACGCGAGGATCACTTGGAGTATGCAGTTGATAACGTCCGCGAGTACTTCGGGGAGCAACCGCAGTGGTGGAGCCCCCGCCTTGGCGATCTTGGGGATGTCACCGTCGAGGACTTAGGCGGCCCAGTTGACCGTGTGATCCTAGACATGCTCGAACCCTGGGAGCATCTAGATACCGTGCGAGATCTCCTGATTCCGGGTGGCGTCTTCATGACTTACGTTGCCACCGTCCCGCAGCTGATGAAGGTCATGGAGGGAATCCGCGAGCTGCAGTGCTTCACCGAGCCCAAGGCCTGGGAATCCCTCGTGCGCGAGTGGAAGGTTGAGGGGCTTGCCACCCGCCCTGAGCACCGCATGAATGCCCACACCGCTTTCCTGATCTGGACCCGGAGACTGGCAGACGGAGTCCCCCCGCCGCGCCCGCAGCGCCGCGCTCGTAAGTAGCCATTATCCTGCGAGGGCGACTATGCGGCCAATTCAAGTAGGCAAACCTTAGTTATCGGAAGTCCTCGCGCGCTAGGGTGGAATCTATGAAAGTAACTACCGACCTAGAAAAGCAGGTCGAAAAGCTCTCCAGCCGCAACGTGAAGCTCGCTGGTCTGCTGCAAGAATCCCGCGATAAGCTGCAGCAGATGCTCGCCGAGGTCAATGCGCTCTCGGAGCCTGCTTCCACCTACGGAGTGTTCCTTGGTTACTCTGGGCGCGCGCATGACTCACGCCGAGACGCCGAAGTTTATACCAACGGGCGCCCCATGCGCCTGAAGATTTCGCCCTCCCTAGAGCCAGGAACCCTCAAGGTGGGTCAGCAAGTCCGTTTGGGAGACGGTTTCGTGGTCGTCGAGGCCTGCGAAACCCCTCGAATTGGGGCGCTGGGCACGATCAGCGAGCTGATCGGCACCGATCGCGCCATCGTGGCCACCGCCTCCGGGGAAGAGGAAGTCGTTGTATTGGCAGACGCCCTGCGGGCGAACGTGCGCGCCGGGGACACCATCCTCGTCGACTCCAAGGCCGGGCTGGGCCTGGAGAAGGTCCACAAGACTGAGATTGCACAGCTGTCTTTGGAGGAGGTCCCGGACGTCTCTTACGGGGACATCGGAGGCCTTGAGGCCCAGATTTCCCAGATCCGGGATTCCGTGGAGCTGCCTTTCCTCCATCCTGAACTCTACCGTGCCTTTGATCTTCGCCCGCCCAAGGGCGTCTTGCTCTACGGTCCTCCCGGCTGCGGAAAGACCCTCATTGCCAAGGCCGTTGCCAATTCCTTGTCCAAGCACATGGGAAGCACCTCCTCGAGTTACTTCATTAATGTCAAGGGCCCTGAACTGCTCAATAAGTTCGTCGGAGAGACCGAACGTCGCATTCGGCTTATTTTTGAAAGGGCCCGCGAGCTAGCCTCCACGGATTCCTCCCGCCCAGTCATCATCTTCTTCGACGAAATGGAATCCATCTTCCGCACCCGCGGTTCCGGGGTGTCCTCGGACATGGAGACCACCGTGGTGCCGCAGTTGCTCACCGAGCTCGACGGAGTCGAACAGCTCAGCAACGTCATCGTCATCGGTGCCACCAACCGTGAAGAGTTGATAGACCCAGCCATCATGCGCCCAGGGCGCCTCGACATCAAGATACGAGTCAATCGCCCCAACCGTCAGGCTGCGCGGGAGATTTTCCAGCGCCATCTTGGCCCCACAGTGCCCTTGGCCGAGGAGCGCGATCTCTTAGTCGATGCTGCCGTCGAAGAGCTCTACTCTGAGCGTCCCTTCGTGCGTTTGCATTTCAACAGCCAGGAGACCCGGGATCTGCATTACAGGGACTTCGTCTCTGGCGCCATGATCGCCAACATCATCTCCCGCGCCAAGAAGCTGGCCATCAAGGATGCCCTCAGTAGTTCGACGGCATCCGCAGGCACTGAGTTGGAGATGCCGGCTGGGATTAGGTTTGGCCATCTGCAGCAGGCCATCGCAGCCGAGCAAGCGGAGTCAGAGTACGTTCCTACCTCGGCGAACCCGGAGGATTGGGCGAAGATCGTAACTGGCACGCAGGGCGGAGCCAAGGTGGTTAGGGTTGAGTTACTCGGTTATAGGAGCAGCACATGGCACGCATCATAGGCACAGAGACCGAGTACGGGATTTCCACTCCCACCGATCCCGGCTTTTCGCCGATCGTTTCCTCCACTCACGCAGTCGTGGCCTACGCAGCGCTCTATACAGGGGCACGCTCGCGCTGGGACTACGCCGAGGAGCACCCTTTGCGCGATTCCCGTGGCTTTGATCTCAAGCGCTATAAAACCGTGCCGGTTGTTGATCCGAACGCCATTGGCGTAGCCAATGTGGTTACCTCCAGCGGCGCACGCTTCTACGTCGATCACGCCCACCCGGAGTACTCCTCCCCGGAATGTAGCAATGCTTTCGACGCCATGCTTTACGATGTCGCGGGGGACGTCGTCGCGCGCCAAGCCGCCGCCGCAGTGGCGGAGCTGAGCGCGCAGAATACCTCGGTGCTCTCGCACCACGAGCCCTGCCCGCCACTGCGCCTCTATAAGAACAACGTCGACGGCAAAGGCGCGAGCTATGGTTCGCACGAGAACTACCAGTACCATCGCTCCACAGACTTCGAAGATATAGCGCAGGGGCTCATTCCTTTCTTCGTTGCCCGCCAGGTCATCACCGGGGCTGGCAGGGTAGGACTAGGTCAAGACGGCAGCGGCGCCGGTTTTCAAATCTCCCAACGCGCCGACTACATCGAGCAAGAAATATCGCTGGAGACCACGCTCAACCGCGGGATCATCAATACCCGGGACGAGCCTCATGCGGTGGCGCGAGACTTCGGACGCCTGCACGTCATCATTGGGGATGCCAACATGTCTCATACCTCGAATTTCTTGAAGCTGGGAATAACTTCCCTCGTGCTTGATGCCATCGAGTCCGGCGTGGACTTCAGTGATCTGCGCTTGGTCGACGCCGTGGCCGAAGTCTCGCGCGTCAGCCACGATGTGGACCTTCACCATCGACTCGCGCTGCGCGACGGGCGGCGCTTGAGTGCGCTAGAGCTGCTGGGGGAATACCGCAGTCGTGTCACCGCGGTCACCGAGGTAGAAAAGCAGGTTCTCGAATCGTGGGACGAGGTCACGGCCCTCTTGGCGAAAGACCCTCTCAGTGCCGCGCACCTTTTGGATTGGGTGGCCAAGTATCGCCTCATCCGGGGATACCTCGATCGCGGACTTGCCATCACGGATCCTAAGTTAGCGCTGGTGGACCTCCAATACGCAGATATCGACCCCCACAAGTCCCTCTATCACGCCCTAGTACGTAGTGGCCGGATGCGCGAGTTGGTCAACCAGGCTGAGATCGACACGGCGGCGACCATGCCTCCGCGCGATACCCGCGCCTACTTCCGGGGTGAGGTCACGCGAGCATTCGCCGAACAGCTTCTCGCTGTCAGCTGGCAGAGCCTGACCTTTTCCCTGCCGGGCGGAGAGGCCACGATCGCCCTAGATGATACCCACGAACTCACCGAAAAGCAGGTGGGGGAGATTCTCGCTCGCTCCGCCAATGCCGAGCAGCTGCTGAGCAATCTTCAGCAACTAGGCATAGAGGCCGAGTATTCATAGAAGCCGAGTATTCTAAGCCCCAAGCAATAACAGCATTGAGCAAGCCATAACAGCTGAAAGGAAACGTCCATGTCGACCGAAAAATCCCAGATCTCTTCCCAATCCGGCGGAGACAACGGCGCAGAGGCAGAAGAAGTCGCCGCGGGCCAGGTCAGCATCAACAGTGCCGGAACCGATGATCTTCTCGATGAGATTGACGGTTTGCTAGAAAACAACGCCGAGGAATTCGTTCGCTCTTACGTCCAAAAGGGCGGCGAATAGTCCGTGAGCGAAGCCTCCGCAGCCGTCAGCCCCGTTTTTAACCGCCGCATCATGGGCATCGAGGTCGAGTACGGGATATTCACCAGCGCCACCCCTGAGCAGCGCAAGCTGACCCCCGACGAGGTCGCCCGCGTGCTTTTCCGGCCCATCATCGATGAGTACTCTTCCTCCAACATTTTTAGCCCCAACGCCTCCCGGCTCTATCTCGACGTGGGCTCGCACCCCGAGGTTGCCACCGCCGAGTGCGATAGCCTTACTCAACTCATGAACTATGAGCGGGCCGGGGATCGCGTGATGGATGGGCTGGCTAGAAAGGCTGAGCAAGCCTTGGAGGCCGAAGGCTGTGCGCGCAGCGTTTACCTGTTTAAGAACAACGTTGATTCGGCCGGTAATTCCTATGGCTGTCACGAGAACTACCTCATCAGTAGACACATGATCCTCAAAAATCTAGGCGTGGCTCTGCTGCCCTTTATGATCACCCGCCAACTCATCTGTGGTGCCGGCATGATAGCTCCGGCCAAGGGCAATGAGCCAGCAAAGTTCCTCTTGTCCCAGCGTGCAAACCAGGTCTGGGAGGGAGTTTCTTCTGCCACCACGCGTTCGCGGCCCATCATTAATACCCGCGACGAACCGCACGGAGACTCCAAGCGCTTCCGGCGCATGCACGTCATCGTGGGTGATTCTTCCATGGCTGAGCCCACCTCGGCGTTGAAAGTGGGCTCTACCTTGCTCGTGCTCGAGATGCTTGAGGCGGGCTTCGACGTCCCGCGCTTCGCCGTCGACAAACCCATCAGCCGCATCCGGGATATTGCCCGCGACGCCACGGGCCGTACCCCGCTGCACTTGGAGGACGGTTCCACGGTCACCGCGCTCGAAGTGCAGGCGGCCTTTTGCGCACAAGCAAAACGCTGGTTGGAGCAGCGCGAAGACGCTGGCACACCCACCGCCGAGTTGCGGCGCGTAGTGGATCTGTGGGAGCGCGTCTTGGCTGCCATAGAGTCGCAAGACTTCAGCAAGGTCGACCGGGAGATTGACTGGATCATCAAACGCGGGCTGGTGGAACGCTACCGTGACAAGCTCGGCGGGGACTGGGGTCATCCCAAGCTCGCCCAAATTGACCTGACCTATCACGATATTCGCGCAGGCAGAGGCCTCTACGATATTCTTTTGCGCCGCGGCATGATCGCGCGCTGGACGCAGGATGAGGCCATTGAGCACGCCATCAATCACGCGCCAGACACCACGCGTGCGGCACTGCGAGGAAAGTTCTTGGCCGCAGCACACAGACTCAATGCCAATGTCACGGTGGATTGGACGCGCTTGAAAGTCAACCGCCCAGAGCCGCTCACGGAGGAGTTCCTCGATCCTTTCGACGCGGAGGATCCACGCTTGGATGAGCTCTTAGCTTACATGGAGAAATTTCACTCCTGAGAGCTTGGGCCTTCCTGGCGGCGCCTAGTTTTAGGAAAACTGGCCCGAAGACTTTTGATAAACACGTTGATAAGGAGCCTGCACATGGTTAAAGCGGAAGAACCCGCTTCGACACCCCGCTCTGAGGCCGTCGAACGCCTTACTAACCTGGCCTTTTCTCTCTTAGGGGCAGCAGGCTCTGGCGGCAGCCCTGACCGCAGCGCCGCCTGGATCCGCCTCAACGTCGAGGGCTATCAAGAGCGCAGCAACGAGGCCTTTGCCAAACTCATCAGCAGGGACGTGGCCACTCTGCAGCGTGCCGGCGTTCCCATTGTCCACAGCAGTGGGGAGGATGGGGTGATGTATCGCCTCAACGATGAGGACTATCAATTGCCCCCGGTGAGCTTTAGCCCCGAGGAAGCCATGGTTCTAGGTCTTGCCGGCGGAATTGGTCAGCCGGGTGGCCTGAGTGATTTCAGCCTCTCAGGCTGGACCAAGATTGCGGCCTCGGGCGCCTCCCGAGATCTCTCCGGCGCTCCGGCTTATACCGCAAACAATGACATCACTCGCGTCAGCGCGGATATAGTCACCGCCATCTTGACCGCAGTGCGCGCCGGTTTGCGCATTGTCTTTGATTATCGCCCCACCCCAGCGTCTACGCCACAGCGCCGCAGCATGGATCCCTGGGGATTAGTCAACCATTACAGCCGCGTTTACCTGGTGGGCTGGGACGTCGACAAGCAGGCCACCCGGGTGTTTAGGATCCTGCGCGTGAGCAACGTGCGCCGCTCGCGGGACTCTTCCACTCACCGCCAGCCCGCCGCCCCACTGCAGGAACTCGTCGTTAAGGCACTGCAGCGTGGGGACAGTGTCGACGCCGTCGTGCGTGTGCCAGCCGGCCGTGCGCAGGAGATCTCCCAGGCTGGTGAACAGATGGAAGGTGGCCTAGTGCGCCTGCGGGGTGTCGACCGGGACTGGCTGGTGCGCACCGCTGCCGGCTACGCACCGGAGGTCATCGTGGTAACTCCAGAGGAGATTCGTGCGGAGATAGTCGCCTTGTTGAGCGGTGAAAGCACACGCAGGCAAGGCCCAGTAACGTCTGTTTCCGCTCAGCCTGCGGAAGCGACAGACCCTGTGGAGGCATCCCCGCGGAAGAAAGGAAAGAAGTAATGGCCGCTGACGGCTCCCAGAAGTTGCAAGCCCTAGTGCGTTCTTTGAACCTCATTCCCTATTTTCGTACCCATCCGGACCAGACTCCCTTGGAAGCAGCGACTGACTTGGGAATGCGCCCGGAGGAGCTCAAGGACGCGGTGGAGCGCTTATTCTGCTCCGGCGTAGGGCGTAGGACCGAGGACTTGATCGACTTGTCCTTCAACTACCGTGACGGTGTCACCATCTACAACGACCAAGGCCTTGACAAGCCTCTGCGCCTGACTCCAACGGAGGCCGGGGCGCTGCTGCTCACCTTGGAATCGCTGGAGGCCATGCCGGGTCTGGTGGATTCGGCAGCTGTGCTCTCTGCCGCAGCCAAGCTGCGCGGGATTATGGATGAGAAGACCTCAGCCATCTACGATTCTCTGGCCGCCGCTGATCCTCGCCAGTCACAGGCCCAAGCCCTAGTGGCTCAGGGATTGAATGAGCGCAGGAAGCTGGCGTTTTACTATTGGAGCGCTTCCTCGGACGAAGAAAAGTACCGTGTGGTCGATCCTGCCCGTATTTTTATCGTGGACTCCCACACCTACCTCGCAGCGTGGGACGAGCAGGCTCACGCGCATCGACGCTTTAGGATCGACCGCATGCGAGAGATTGAGATCCTCGATGAGAAGGCTAATCCGCATCTGCGGCAGCTCGACTTCGATCCTGAGGAACCCTTTGCGATGGAACGCCCACAACACGTGCAACTAGAGATTCACCAAGAGTTCACATGGTTAGCAGATTATCACGACATCAAGCTCGGTGAGCCGGTGGGAAATGGCTACCTATCTGCCACGATGCCGGTTGGTTCCGTGGACTGGTTCCTCCGCTTCGCCTTGGGGGAGTCCGATAGATTGCGGGTTACCGGCCCGAAAAAATTGGTAGAGGCGCTCGCGGAGCGCAGAGAAAAGGCGCTCGAGGGCTATACTCGGTAGCCAGTAATCACACGTTGTATTGTGGCCGCGTTTTCGCGCCGCGTCTAAGACTCAGAAAAGGGGAACCCATGAGTTTGGGACCTTGGGAAATTGCACTTATCGTCCTCGTAGTCGTGTTGCTGTTTGGCGCACGTAAGCTGCCGGAGTTGGCACGCTCGATGGGCCGTTCCATGCGCATCTTCAAATCTGAGGTAAAGGAAATGAAGTCGGAGAACGAAGATCCCGCACAGCAGGGTCAGATCGCCGCATCGAAGCAGAGCAGCGAAGAGTTCTGGAATAGCTCCGACATGCAGCCGGGACAGACTCAGCCCGTCAAGGGCCAAGACAGCACCCAGCAGCAGCAGTAGTTTTCAGCGGCTTGCCTTTTCCTTCACCTTTCCCTGTGGGGAAGGAAAGCGAGAGGTAGGTCGCTCATTTTTTCGAAAGAACATGAAGCATGTCTGATAAGGACGGCGCGCAAAAACAGCGGGCCTCGAAACTAGGCGCCTTTAGGCGTCTGCGCTCGGCCAAGCGGCCCAAGAATCCGCTTGGAGAAATGACGCTCATCGAGCATCTCCAAGAACTGCGCCGCAGGATAGTCATCGCTCTCATCGCGATCGTCATTGGCACCACCATTGGTTTCATTTGGTACCAGCAAGCGCCTTTCGGCTTGCAGCCGCTCGGTGAGATCCTGCGTGGTCCTTATTGTGAGCTTCCTGCAGATAAACGCGCCAGTTTTACCGCAGACGGCGAATGCCGCCTGTTGGCTACCAGCCCCTTTGAGATGCTGTTGCTGCGTGTGAAGGTCGCTGCCCTCGCCGGTGCGGTGCTCTCTTCGCCCGTGTGGCTCTACCAGTTGTGGGCTTTCGTGGTGCCCGGACTGCACAAGCGTGAACGTCGAGTCACTTTCCTCGTCGTCAGCACCGCCGTTCTCCTTTTCGTTCTCGGCGCTGTCTTGGCCTACTTCATCCTCTCGGTTGGACTCGAGTTCCTCATGGGGCTCGGTGACGAATATCAGACTGCAGCGCTGACAGGTGAGAGGTATTTCTACTTCTTGCTGGCCTTGTTAGCAATCTTCGGTGTGAGCTTCGAAATCCCGCTGCTCATTGTCGCGCTCAACATGATCGGCGTGCTGGAGTATGAAACAGTCAAGGACAAGCGGCGGATCATCTTCGTCGTTATCATGATCTTCGCCGCGGCAGTCACTCCCGGCCAGGATCCTTTCTCCATGTTTGTGCTTGCGGCTTCCCTCGAACTTCTTGTTGAGCTGGCCTTCCAGTTCTGCCGGATCAATGACAAGCGCCGTGATAACACACGTCCGGAGTGGATGGACCTCGACGATGAGACGGCTTCCCCCTTGGATGAGGGCCCCGGCGCAGTAGGAAAGCCCACTCCCGTTTCCGCGCCTGCCTCGACTAGTTCCGCACTGGCATCTGCAACAGGGGCCGCACGAGGGTCAACAACCCAGCCCACAAACGCGGCCTCCTCAGTTGCGACTGCTCCCACAGGCTCTGTTGCGTCTCACAGTGACAAGGCAAGTCATTCTGAAGAGGAAGAAAAGAAGTCTGACGGCGGCGCGCAAGGTCCTGCCGCCGGCTACTTCGACGATGTTCTCTAGGGAAGGTACCCTGATTCACTATGAGTCAGACACTGCTGGGAGAGTTCTCCGCAACACTTCCTTACCCCCTCGATGACTTCCAGGAGCAAGGCTGCCGCGTAGTCGAAGACGGCCATGGAGTGTTGGTATGCGCCCCCACTGGCGCTGGAAAAACCGTGGTGGGGGAGTTTGCCATCTTCGTCGCCCTCGCTCGCGGCACAAAGTGCTTTTATACCACTCCTATTAAGGCGCTGAGCAACCAGAAGTACCATGACCTCGTTGCCGTCCACGGCGAAGACGCCATCGGCCTGCTTACTGGGGACGTCTCCATTAACCCGGGCGCGGAGATCGTGGTCATGACCACGGAAGTTCTGCGCAACATGATCTACGCCGAGTCCGCCGCTTTGGATAGGCTCAGCCACGTCGTGATGGATGAGATCCACTTCTTGGCTGATGCCTCGCGCGGCGCGGTGTGGGAGGAAGTAATCCTCAACCTTGACGAACACGTCTCCATCATTGGGCTGTCCGCCACGGTTTCAAACTCCGAGGAATTCGGAGACTGGCTCAGCACCGTGCGCGGAGACACCGCCGTCATTGTTTCCGAGCACCGCCCTGTCCCGTTGGATCAGTGGATGATGCTGGGCAAGAAGATCTTCCCTTTGTTTGAGCCGAGGACCCAAGGCCAAGTCAATGGCGAGTTGGTTCGCCGCATCCAGCGCCTAGAGTCTGGTACTGCGGATGAAGGGCGTTCGGAGTACAGCTCCCGCAAGAGCTTTCGGGCACGGGCGCGGCACAAGGGTGGCTCCGGCGATGGGGAAGGATCATCGCGGGCAGGCCGCTCTGGCGCCCCGCGCGCTCAAGATCGCTACCGTCCCCTCGGGCGGCCGGAGGTGCTGCGTAGCCTGCAGGAGCTCAACATGCTCCCTGCTATTACCTTCATCTTTTCCCGCGCTGGCTGCGATGGTGCCTTGCATCAGTGCCTGCGCAGCCGCATGCACCTGACCTCGCCTGAAGAATCGGAGCGAATCAAGTCCATCATCGATGCTGGGGTCGAGGGCATCCCGGAAGAGGATCTGCAGGTGCTGGATTTCAAGCGCTGGCGCGAGGCCCTCTCGCGCGGTTTTGCCGCGCACCACGCAGGTATGCTTCCCGCCTTTCGACACATCGTGGAGGAGCTTTTTGTCAAGGGGCTGGTGCGAGCAGTCTTCGCCACGGAAACCCTGGCGCTGGGCATAAATATGCCAGCGCGCACCGTGGTGCTCGAAAAGCTCGTTAAGTTCAACGGCGAGGCCCATGTTGATCTCACGCCGGGTCAATACACCCAGCTCACCGGGCGGGCGGGCCGGCGCGGCATTGATACGATGGGCAACGCTGTAGTCCAATGGGCACCGGCAATGGACCCACGGCAAGTAGCAGGCTTGGCCTCAACCCGAACTTATCCACTTATCTCTACGTTCCAGCCCGGCTATAACATGGCCGTCAATCTCCTGGGAATGCTCGGCTTCGAGGATTCGCTGCGCCTACTCGAGAAGTCTTTCGCGCAGTTCCAAGCGGATGACTCCGTGGTGGAGGAGACGCGGGAAATAGAACGCGCCGAGCACCGCGTACGCGAGCTGCGCGCACAATTGAGCGAGCTCATTGAGTCTCTAGCGCCGCCTACCCTCGATGAGTCCGATCCAGTCGATGTCATCGTGGATTATGTGCGCCTTCGCCGCGAGTTGAGCGATGAAGAGAAATCTTCAAAATCTACCTCGGATACGCAGCGCAAGCAGGAGGTGGCCGCAGTCTTGTCTCGCCTCCAGGTCGGGGATGTCATCGCTATGGCTGGCCGCAAGAATCCTGTCCTGGCTGTGGTTATCACTCCGGCCAATCAGAGTGCGGATCCTCGCCCTTGGGTCACCACAGAGCAGGGCTGGTCAGGGCGTATCGACGCCGCCGGTATTGACAATCCGCCCATCCACGTCGGCCACATGAAGTTGCCGCGACCCGTGCAAAAGAATCCGCGGCGCAATACTAAGTTCGTGGAGGATTCCTTCCGCCGCAATCATTATGATCGTCCGCATAAGATGCGGCGGACTCCACGCCAGCGCCCCTCGCACCGCGTCGATGAGTTGCGGCGAGCCATCCGCAGCCACCCGGCTCATGGATGGCCGGCAACGGACCGCGAGCAGTTGGCGCGCCTCGTGCAGAAACTGCTGCGGCGGGAGCGCGATCTGGCAAGGCTCAATTCGACGGTTAAGCGCGCTACTGACACGCTGGCCTCCACCTTCGAGCGCATCGTTGGTCTACTCTCAGAGATGGACTATGTGGTCTTTGAAGGCTTTGGGGATGAACGCGTTCCCGTCATCACCGAGGAAGGCGAGCGGCTCGCGCAGATCCACAACGAGTCAGATCTCCTCGTGGCTCAATGCCTCAAACGCGGCATCTGGAACGATCTTGACCCAGCTGAACTCGCGGGGGTGGCTTCTCTGTGCTCTTTTGAGAACCGTAAAGCCACTGGTGGCGAGCCGCAGGCTGCCACGGAAGCCATGGGCGTGGCCATGGAGGCAACGTGGCGCATCTACACCGAGCTCATCTCGGACGAGAAGCGCCATAGCTTACCCATAACCCGGGAGCCGGAGCCGGGTTTTGCCCTGGCTATCCACCAGTGGGCGGCCGGTGCTCCGTTGGGATATTGCCTTGCAGCCGCTGCAGAATCCGGTGCGGAGCTTACTCCAGGTGACTTCGTGCGCTGGTGCAGGCAGGTTGTCGATCTACTCCAGCAGGTGGCGAAGACCGGATATGAACCTGATATCCGCAGTAATGCGCGCCGCGCTATCGATGCCATCCAACGCGGGGTCGTGGCCATAGGAGCTTAAGAAGGCAGCGAAGGAGCCAAGCGCGACTGAGCTTGCAGAGTTTGCAGAGTTTACCGAGCTCGCTGCCCTCGCTTAGCTCGCGCTCACGTCCCCAGTCCCCAACGCCGCTATGGCACGGCTAATTGCGCCGCGGTGACTGCCTAATAGGGAAGTGGTAGCCAAGGGAGTTTGCACACCCGCAGGATCCAGTACGAGGGACTGGGTGGCGAGCACCTCGCCGGCGCCAAAGATTGGGCCTCCGGAATCTCCTTTGATTGCCCCAGGGCGGTTAAATACCAGCCCGGCCGGGGCGACAAGCGTAGAGAGGTTGCGTGAAAGGCTCAGAGGGAGGGTGATAAGCGCCCGCCCCGGCTTTTCACTCGCGGTGGTGCGCCTTCCGCCGTAGCCGTAGGTGACAATGCGCTTCATCCACACCGCCCCGCGCCGGGTGACTGGTGGCAGGGCCCGCGCTGGGGCGGGGGAGTCAAGCTTGGCGACGGCGATATCAGTGCCACGGATCCTCCTCACCGCACTCACTGTGTGCCTAAATCCCGGCCCCGTGACTGTGATGGCAGGAACAGGATTGGCGGGAAGGCCTCGAAAGAAATGCGCACAGGTCAGCACGAAGGCGGTGGGCTTTTCTGAGTGGGCGCCAAGGTCTGCGGCAATGAGCACTCCTGAACAATAGCTAGTCGGCGCAGTTAGCCGGACCGTGGCGCGCCTCGCATCCTCCGGGAGCATCTGTCTTAGGTTCACATTACATACCCTAGCTGCACTCTCTGGCCAGTGTCCCTGCACCCGAGGCCGCGTAAGCGGCACGGGTAGCATGTCTGGCATGACTTTTACTCCGACAAGTTTCGCTCCCTCTGTTTATCTTGAACGCCTACATAAGGCTCAGAGCATTGTGGCGAGCACGGGGATCGATCTGCTCATCGTCGGCACCGGAGCGGACTTTGCGTACCTAACGGGCTCGTGGATGTCTTCCCACGAGCGCCTCACAGCGCTTGTGATCCCGGCTCAAGGTGACTGTCGCGTCGTGGCCCCGCAGACGGACTACCAGGATCTTTTTTCCTCTCCGCTGGGGGAGATGGGCGTGGAGATCCGCGGTTGGAAAGACGGAGAGGACCCTTATAGCATTGCCTTGGAAGGCGTGGAAGCACCCAAGCGGGTAGCCCTCGGTTCCTCTTTGACGGCCGACCACGTTCTGCGTTTCCAACAACTGCTCAGCCACGCGGAGTTCAGCCTGGCCACCTATGCCTTGGCGGAGCTGTTCATGAGCAAGGACGCTGCCGAGATCGCCGAGCTGAGCAAGGCGGGCGCAGCCATCGATGCGGTCCATGACGCCGTGCCACAGCTTTTGCAGGCAGGTCTAACGGAGGCACAGGTAGCCGCACAGCTGCACGAGAAAATCCTGCGTGAGCACGCTGAGGTGGACTTTGTCATCGTCGGCTCTGGGCCGAATGGAGCAAACCCCCACCACAGCTTCTCCGATCGCGTTATGGAGCACGGGGACCCGGTGGTCGTCGATATCGGCGGAACGCTGCCTTCTGGCTATCATTCCGATTGCACGCGCACATATATCGTCGGCGGTGACCTTGATGCCGCGCCTGCCGGCTTCACCCAGGCCTATGATGTCCTCCTCAAAGCCCAAGCCGCCGGCCGTGCACAGGCAATTGCTGGTTCCACCGCCTCCGAGGTCGATGAGGTAACACGCCGCATCATCAGTGACGCAGGATTTGGGGAGTATTTTGTTCACCGCACTGGCCACGGCATTGGGCTTTCCACGCATGAGGAGCCTTTCATTATGCGCGGCAACGAGGTAGTTTTGCAGCCTGGCATGGCCTTTTCCATCGAACCGGGAATCTATATGCCCGGCCAGTGGGGCATGCGTTTGGAGGACATCGTTGTGGTCGGTGACGCCGAGTGCATTTGCTTGAACGACGGCCCACGGGAGCTGCGTTAAGTGGCCGGCATACTCATCCTGGGAGGCCGCAGCGACATCGGTGGCGAGATTGCCACACGGCTAGCGCCTGGAAATGACGTTGTCCTTGCTGCGCGTGGCGCACACGGCATGGAGGATCTCGTCCATGCGCTGTCAACAACGGCGGCCAGTGTCCACATCATTGATTTCGATGCTTGCAACCAAGCCGAACACCGGCAGGTATTCGAACGCGCCCGTTCACTCGCCGGTGACATCAACGTCGCCGTCGTTGCCTTTGGGATTCTCGGCGACCAGACCCGGGCCGAGGAGGACGAGGCGCACGCCTACGACATCGCGGTCGTGGATTATGCTGCGCAAGTATCGATGCTCACAGTGCTGGCCTCGCAGATGCGCAGCGGTTATATCGTGGCCTTTTCTTCGATAGCCGGTTGGCGAGCGCGGCGCGCCAACTACGTGTACGGCTCTACCAAGGCTGGCCTGGACGCCTTCTGCCAAGGCTTGGCCGATAGGTTGCATGCGGGACCCCTGGCTTTGCTGACCGCTCGCCCCGGCTTCGTCATCGGTTCAATGACCAAGGGCATGAAGCCGGCTCCGCTTTCAGTGACCCCAGCCGACGTGGCCATGGCCGTCGTCGAAGCAATGGATAAATCGGTGATCGATGCGCACGGGCAGGGGACTGACGCAGTGCAGGACTCCGTCTGCCTGCCCCGACTGCGCAGCCGCACGCTGTGGATTCCTTCCTCCTTGCGAATCCTCGCATGGATTATGCGCTGCGTTCCGCGTCCCTTGTGGCGGCACATGCCCCGCTAGCGAGCTTGCCCATGAAAGAAAGCCCCTAGAAGGACAGCTCCGGCGAGTTGATATCGAAGGTGAAACCGCGCGGCGCCAGTACTTTCACTATGACCTCGGCATCGCCTTCCGGGAGGTCGTGAAAGAGCAACCCTCGCCACGGGGTGATGCTGATATCGACCTCCAACCGCCCTAGGAGCGCCGCTATCTCGGCGGAGAGAAGCCCATCGGCTAAGCCTGCGCCGAGGCTGACACGAGCTGGATCATCTTTGTCAGGCAGCCATCCGATAGGCAAGTGCTCGGCTTCGGGAGTGATGAGTTCTACCGTCTTGGCACTGTCTGTCTCAGGTGCAGATGCTTCCCTAGCTATCGCGGCTTCGATAAGCGCTGCGAGCTCATCAATAGCCACCACATTGCCAGTCGGCGCTGCGTCCTCGATGACCTCGTAGCCTGGTCCACGCCAAATGGCCCCGAGTGCGGGACGCTGCGCCATTACGTCACCAGCTCCGCCATCTATGCCCACGAGTAGGCCTGGAAGTAGCGCGCGAGAATCTGTCTCAGCGCTCGTATGCTGTGCTAGGGCGCGGGCCGCATCCCTGGCAGGCGAAGACAACGGGGAAGCCAATAGCGGTGTCGGCGCGCTACCTATAGGATGATCCCGCAAGAAATTCGGCACGTCGGGTGGGTGTGAAATGCCGTGTACCTGCGCCGCGGAACCGGGCAACAGGTGGATGGCGCCGTCACCCAATTGCTGCGCCATCTCTGCCAAGTTCTGCCAATCGTGCCCAGTCATCGCGCCTCCCGCAGGGTGAAATCGCACGGAATCGGCGTAATCATTGTTTATCAGCCCGGTGCGGCTGTTGAACATCAAGGGTAAAGCCATGCGGCTAGTCTAGCCGTGCACGATCCTCCAATTGTGCTTCCTTACTCTTCGCGCCTCGCATCAAATTCACAGCCGTTCTGGGTAGGGTAGGGACATGCCGTTTTTAGTCTTCTTTGTTTATATCTTCCTCGAAACACTTGCCTTCTGGGCCGCGTCGAAGTGGATCGGCCTGGGGTGGGCACTGCTTGCACTATTCGTGTGCATGTTCTTCGGAATGTCCATCGCAGGCTTCGAGGTCCGCCGCCTGATGAGCCACCAGGTAGTCAAGGGCGAAGACGGCGTCTACTACATGGACAGCAGCCAAGCGGGAAAGACCGCGGGCAACGTGGGCCTAACCCTGTTGGGTGGATTCTTGCTCTCCATGCCGGGATTCGTATCGACGGGACTGGGCATCTTGCTGATTCTCCCGCCTACCCGCGCGTTTGTCCGTACCATCGCCGCTGCGTCTTTGTACCGAAAAATTGAGAATGTCGGGGCGCGCATGTACGAGGCATCCCCGATGCACAATAACCACGCCAGCTATGGCAGCTTTGGCACACCGCCCACCGCCGCGGCAGGGAGCGCCCACCCCAGCATGGGAGGCATGGGCTCCGGCGCAGAAGTCATCGAGGAGGAGGAAATCCACCGCTGGTCCGAGCAGGTATCACCGGAGGATTTCACCTCCCCTGGAGGCACCGAAGGCACCAAACGTACAGACCACCCCGACGATTCTGAGGGACCGTCTGATTCACCCCGCGGCGGTAAATAAGTGCTTATATCCCTTGGCCGCTTGGCGCTAGCTTTAGCGTCAGGCGGCATCACCTTTGTCTCAGTCAAGCCCCTGGGCTGGTGGCCGGCAGGAATAGTCGGCATTGCCCTCTTATACGTCAGCTTCATGCCTTGGCGCGGGCGTACCATTCCTACGTGGTACGGTGCCGTCTTCGCCTTCGCGCACGGCTTTGTCCTCTACCTATGCACGCTACCGTGGATAGGCGAGCTCGTCGGCCAGTTTCCCTACATCGCGTTGGCGTTCTGGTTGTCGTTGTATTCCCTGCTCTTAGGCATAGGAGGGGTAGCGATCTCCAGGTGGCGCTGGGGCTTCCTTGTTTTCCCTTTCTTTTATGTGGCGGTGGAGCTCTTGCGCTCTTCGGTGCCCTTTGGCGGGTTTTCCTGGGTACGCCTGGCGTGGGGCCAAATCGATGGCCCCTTGGCCTATCTCGCGCCTTGGGGAGGCCCGGCGCTCATTACCTTTGCCACGGTGGCCTGCGCAATGGGTCTTGTGGGAACCTTCGCAGCCAACAGCTGGCGCCTGCGGGGAGCTGGCCTTGCGGCCGTAGTTCTTCCGCTGGTCGCCGGGCTGCTGGCGGAGGGAGGCGTCAATAATCCCGCCAAGACAGAACGTGAGGTAACGGTAGCGGCCATTCAGGGTAACGTGCCGCGCACTGGACTGGATTTCGAGGGACAGCGCCGCGCAGTGTTGAGTAACCACGTCATGGAAACCCAACGCGCCGCGCGCGAGGGGGCACAAGTCGATCTCGTGCTGTGGCCGGAGAACTCTTCCGATGTCAATCCTTTCCAGGACGCGCAGGCCCGCACGCTAGTCGACGCCGCTGCAAACGCCATTAAGGCCCCAATTCTGGTGGGCACGCTCACGGAAGACGCTGTGGGAGAGCGCAACACCATGCAGGTGTTCTACCCCGATTCCCGCGTTGGCGAGCACCACTACAAGAAGTACCTGCAGCCTTTCGGGGAAACCATGCCCATGAGGGACTTCTTCCGGCATTTTTCTTCCTATGTGGACTACGCAGGGGACTTCAAACCAGGTGACGGGCCGGGAGTAGTCGACATGGCGGGAATCGCGGTGGGCGTTGCTACCTGCTACGAGGTCTCCTTCGATGAGGCGTTCCGTTCCTCGGTTCGCCACGGTGCGGGGATCCTAGTCTCGCCCACCAACAATGCCACCTTTGGCTACTCCGATATGACCTATCAGCAGCTGGCGATGAGCCGGTTGCGCGCGCTGGAGACGGATAGGGCAGTGGTGGTGGCCGCCACCTCAGGTGTCTCGGCTATAGTTCAACCGGACGGTTCTGTGAGCCAACAGACCGAGATTTTTGAGCCCGATCACCTCATAGCCACCCTTCCCGTGCGGGAGGGAGAGACTTTTGCTGTGCGTTTTGGTTCGCTCCTGCAATGGCTCATGGCTATCATTGGAATCGTCTGCGCAGTCATTGCGCTGCGTTACAACCGGCTGCCGCGCGCGCCGCGCAAGTCAAAGAAAACGATTGAGGAGCTTAGTACGCCGTGAGCACTATTACATCTTCCACCTTGGTGATCATTCCCACCTACAACGAGATTGAGAACCTCCCTCTCATTACCGGTCGAGTCCTCGAGGCAACCCCGGACGTCCACATCTTGATCGTCGATGATAATTCTCCCGATGGGACCGGCGATCTGGCTGATAAGTACGCTGAGAGCAACGATCATATTCACGTCCTGCACCGTGAGGGCAAGGGCGGGCTGCTCGGGGCCTATATCGCTGGCTTCAAGTGGGGCCTTGAGCGTGACTATGAGGTGCTGTGTGAAATGGACGCTGATGGTTCGCACGCCCCTGAGCAGCTGCACTTGCTCCTCGAGCAGATCGACAAAGGCGCCGATCTGGTTATTGGCTCGCGTTATGTGCCGGGCGGGGAGACCGTCAACTGGCCGGCTTCGCGCGAGTACCTCTCGCGTCTGGGTAACCTCTACATCTCTTTCGCGCTTGGTGCCGGCCTGTCCGATATGACCGCCGGATACCGCGCATTCCGCCGTAGCTTGCTCGAGTCCATCGACTTCGATGAGCTCTCCAAGGCCGGCTACATCTTCCAGGTAGATCTCGCGTTCCGCGCGGTCAAGGAGGGCTTCGACGTGCGCGAAGTACCCATCACCTTCACCGAACGCGAATTTGGTGAGTCCAAGCTGGACGGCTCGTTTGTCAAAGACTCCCTCGTCGAGGTCTCGAAGTGGGGCTTGGCTCACCGTGCCGAGCAAGCCAAGGAGCTTGCCAGCGAAGTATCGCGCATGGCCTCCCATGAGCTCAAAGATGGCAAGCTGCAAGAGGGCAAGAAGGCCGTCTCCGTTGCGAGCAACAATATGAAAGACTTCCTTGGCGAGGTATCGCGCATGGCTCGCCACGAGTGGGACTCTTTCAAGACTAAGTAGTTCCTTGACTACCCATCAAAAAGTGCCTAACTCGGCCGCCACCAGCGGCGTGAGTTAGGCACTTCTTCTTGTGCGTGCTGACTCTATAAGAGTCAGTCACAGAGACTTACTTATTAGCCTCTTGCTGCTCCTTGAGCAGGCGAGCTGCCGAACGGCGACGCGACTTGAGGTGATCCATGCGCTCCTGGAGCAAAGACTCCAGTTCTTCCATAGAACGGCGCTCACGCAGCATATCCCAGTGGGTACGCGGTGGCTTGGCGGGCTTGGACTCTACGCCTTCCCCCTCCATGAGGGTGCCCAGCTGTCCGTTTTTGCACATCCATTCCTCAGGAATTTCTGCATCATCCGCAAAAGGAACCTCAAAGACATCGCCCGCCTCGGTCCGGTACTTAACCATTTGCCGCGGCGCAAGATCGTGGTCGCGGTCGGTTTCGTAGCTGACGGCACCCATTCGGCTGCCACGGAGTACGCGATCTGCCATGCAACATCATCCTTTTCAAAATCCCTGTGCTGGGCGCTAATTTAACGCCCAAAGAACAATAAGTATAACGGACTGGTAGGTAAGTTTGTTCCCACGGTCGCCTAAATGGGCTAAGGTGTTTGGGGTGATCCGTACCGTACGTCGTGACCAGCACAGGGGATCTTGTCAATGGTGTGGGAAAGAGCTGCCTCCTAACGGGCGGGGTCGACCACGCAAGTTCTGCAGCGCCTCGTGCAAGCAACGTGCCTATGAGCAGCGCAATAACGTTTCTGGCACCTCGATTCCCGCAGACGCGGTCATCTTGTCGCCACAGCGTGCAAATGCTCTAAGGGATGGCCTATTTGAGCTTCGTTGCTCCGCAGAAGACGTTGCAACGGCCTCCAAAGAGGGTGCCGCAAGTGAAGAACTAACACAGTTGTGCGCCGAGCTTGTAGTATTAGCACGCGAACTAGAGGAATTAAGATAGGAAACAATGAACAAGGTTCTTGGTAACCGCAAGCTCGTCATCAGCGTGTTTGTGGTGCTTATCGCTCTGGCCAGCGCGGTGGCGCTCGGGCCGGTTTTTTATTCACTTTTCATGGGCAAGGGCGTCAAGACCGAGCCTATCGATACTTCCCGGCTGAAGGCAGCATCAACTGATCTCAACGGCGATTGGAAGGTTGTCAAGGGCGATCCCCGCAATCATTCCTCCGTGGGCTTTACTTTTGACGAGGTCCTTCCGGCTGAACGTACGAGGACCTCGGGTTCTACAACTGCCGTAACAGGCCAGGCCAGCATCGACGGGGGAGTATTGGAGTCCGGTTCCATTACCGTGGACATGACTCAGCTGGGTACGGATAAGAAGGTCCGTGACCAGAACATGAAGTCTAAGCTCTTCATCACCGAGAAGTACCCGGAGTCTAGCTTTAACATCACTCAGCCTGCGGATCTTTCCGCGGTGCCGGATGACGGCTCGGTGGCCAAAGTCAAGCTCACTGGTGACCTGCAAATCAAGGATGCGAAGCGTCCCGTCACGCAGGATTTCGACGTCGTGCGCGACGGGGACCTCATCTTGCTGGGCGGCACCATTCCCGTCAACCGCCTAGATTATGACATCCAAACCCCTGACATGATCGCCGCCAAGATTGCGGAGAATGGCGAAGTCAATATCCGTATCGCACTGGCCAAGCAATAGGCCGTTTGCTTTAGACTTGGTCTAGTACTGAGCATCTAGCATTGAGCCCTCACAGTTGGCTCCGTGGCCGAGTATCGAAACAAGGTGGTGAAAATGTCCTCGCGACACATCATTCCGGCACTGTGGTTTAGGCTCGTGGTCTTACTCGGGTTTATCATCTTCGTCGGCTTCCAATCCATGTGGATAGTCTTGTCCGTTGCCGTCGCGTTGGTGGGGCTTACAGCGTGGCAACTTTTACGGGCTTATCGCAGCTAAGTATCACGTCTCAGCGGCTAAGCCATATCACCCTTATAAAGTCACAGTTACTTTAATAGGGGCCATAACCGCACCTAGGCGGGGAGCGTCTCCAATAGTTCGAGGGCCGACAAGCGGCCGGGGCACGCCCGGGCTACACCCCAGCATGAGAACACTCCCAACGTAACGCCGCCAAGCACATGCCTCGCGGCACACGGGCGGTGCCTTAAGATAGCACGGTCGCACGGACACACGGACACACAGCCGCACATTAAAGAAGCCCAGTGCGATCCGCGGCAGTAAAAGCGCAACGGTAACCTTCAGGGCGCGTTTATCGTCCAGGTTAAGCGGCCAAGCGTCAGGGAAAACAGCCGTCGGTCCAGAAGGTGCACAGTACCTACAACAGCACAGAGCCCGCACATAGCGCTTCATCGCTATCCATTATTGTCCGATAATGTACATTATGTCATTTAGGGCTTGTGTCGCCCTCCCCATCTGGTTGTGTTCTGTCAAACTTTACCAACCGCACCCCCTCCAAGCGCCGATGTAGCTACCGCACCAGACGGCATCGACAAGCGCGTGCTTTGATGAATCCGCCTGGCAGGCGCCAGTGATCGGCGATGGACAGCAAACGCCGAAGCCGACACCATACGACACCATAAATGCATGGAATGCGTAGAGCGCTCTTCGCCGCGGACACCCTTCACACGATGTCTCACAATGTACTCGCACCCAGCACCATGCGACTTGTCACTGTCTCATTGAATGGACTTGACATTTCATTATATGGACACCTATCGTCCATAAGGTAGTTATAATCTCTCTCAGTTGACAGGATCACCACATGTCCATCGCCACCACGGAGCAGTCCGAGCAGCCAGCGGCTGGTTCAACTGCACATTTAAGTAAACGGGACCGCCGTCGCATAGCTTTTGCCTCGACCATTGGCACCACGATCGAGTTCTATGACTTCTACATCTATGCCACCGCGGCCGTCGCGGTCTTCCCCTTCCTCTTCTTTCCAAAGACCGAGGACCCGACCTTAGCTTTGCTTCAGTCCTTTGCCACCTTCGGCCTCGCCTTCGTGGCACGTCCGGTGGGCTCCATCCTCTTCGGCCACTTCGGTGACCGCATTGGACGCAAGGCAACATTGGTTGGCGCGCTGTTGACCATGGGTATTGCAACGTTCGTCATCGGCTGTCTTCCCACCTACGCGAATATCGGCATTGTGGCTCCCGCACTGCTAGCTCTGATGCGCTTCTGCCAGGGCCTAGGCTTGGGCGGAGAATGGTCCGGAGCCGCTCTGCTGGCCTCCGAGACCGCTGAGAAGGGCAAGCGCGCTTATGCCGCCATGTGGCCGCAATTCGGTGCACCCTTCGGCTTCTTGATTGCTAACGGCTTCTTCCTGACCTTGGTTGCCACAATGGACTACACGCGCGGCGATGTCACCGGTCCATTCATGGAGTGGGGCTGGCGCCTGCCGTTCCTGGGTTCTGCTGTCATGGTCTTGGTCGGCCTCTACGTCCGTCTCCAGCTGGAAGAGACTCCCATTTTCCGCCACGCTGTCGATACCGGCAAGAAGGCCAAGCGCCCAGTTGCTGAGGCCTTTAAGACCGCTACCAAGCCCATGATTGTCGGCACCTTCGTCATGGTTTCGTGCTACACCCTGTTTTACCTGGTTACCACCTGGATCCTGTCCTATGGCATCGGGGATCCGAGCAAGGGTCTGGGCCTGGGTATTCACTACATCGAGTTCCTTGAAATCCAGTTGATCTCTATCTTCGCCTTCATGGTCGGCATCCCCTGTGCCTCCATCTTGGCTGATAGGCGTGGACGCAAGCCTGTCCTCATAGCCACTTCCTTCATCATGATCGCCTTTGGCTTTACCTTCCCATTCTTCTTGAGCATCGACAGCGCTACCACCGCCTCGGTTCTGGCCTTCCTCGTCATTGGCATGTTCATCATGGGCCTCATCTTTGGCCCAATGTCTGCGGTCCTGCCTGAACTCTTCCCCACCAACGTCCGCTATACCGGTTCGGGCATTTCCTACAATGTCTCCTCCATCTTGGGCGCGGCCATCGCTCCCTTCATTGCTACGTGGCTGGTGGCCAACGCGGGTATCGCGTGGGTTGGCTACTACCTGATCATCGTTTCAGTCATCACGCTGATCGCCGTCCTGTGCATGAAAGAGCTGTCCAAGGTTGACCTCAACCAGGTCTAAACCCGTGCTGGCAGTCCCCTAGCCTGCTGCAGCTCCCCGCCTCCCCTAGAGATCACGTCGGTCCCCGGCGGCTGCGCTACCTATTGGTGGTGCAGTCGCCGGGGACCTTTGATCGAGCGCTTTTAAGAGTGCGAGATTTGCCCGACTTAACGCAGACCTCTGCCGAGAATTCTCTCGGAGTGAAGGGCTAGTTGCTAATGCTGTAGTGCGACTGCTGATGCGGCAGGTAGTTCTCCAGACACACGTTGGTGACGTTGCCACCGTTTAAGGCAATCATGAGACGGTCGAGCTTAAACTCCCACTCGGGGCCAATGGTGCCGGCCAAATTGCAGCAGGACTCGACATTGTGGTGGAACTCGAGGAAGGATCCGCCATGTCCATCGGAAGATATAAAGACGCGAATCTCACGCTGAATGCCCTGGCCGTAATCGGAGAGAATATGCAGGAAGCTGGGTGCGGTGCACTCGACAACGGTGATCTCAATAGAGTCCTCCTTGTCCCAGGAGTGCAACTCATAAACGTGCTCTCGGTCAGCTACTTTGAGCAGGTTTCCGCACCAGAGTTCTAAGTCGCGGAGGTCAGTGATGTAATCCCAGACAACGCGCGGAGACTGCGGGAAGTCGCGAACGATGACAATCTGGCGTCCAGCGTCGGTATCGACGATGTCGCCGGTGGGTTCGAAGGCTTCTTCCTCGTACTCTAGGTCCCTTTCAAGGCCCTTAGTCTGCTTGGTCATTGCGCAGACGTTACTACCCACTATGCGAATTTATGCAATCGCGAGGAATGCTCCCCACCCTACTTCTGGGCTGGAGAGCATTCTTGGCGCAATATCCCCTGCTTAAGCGGCTGAAACTGGCTGCTTCACACGCTGGGGTGCAGGTGTCTTCTCGAGGGGGCGGCGCCGCGAGATAGCGGCGTAGATAGCGCCGGTAATGTTGGCCCACACCGCGGCAACGACTCCGGGCAAGGCAGCCTCTGGGGTGAAGAACTGCAAGGCCAACGCGGACGCCAGACCGGAGTTCTGCGTGGCAATCTCAATAGCCGCCGTGCGTGCAACGGCTTCACGCTGCCGGGTGATTTTGGCCAGATAATAACCGCAGACATAGCCCACAAAGTTCTGGATGGCCACACCGATGAAGACGACGAAACCAACGATCATGAGTGCCTCCTGGGACTTGGAGACCACCGCCATTACCACTGCACCCACGCCGAAGATAGCCACCCACGGCAAGACCGGAAGCACGAAATCAACGGCCTTGGTGGCCACTGAACGCAGCACTAGTCCCAAGATAACCGGTACGAGCACCGTCTGGACAAGCGACCAGACCATACCAGCACCATCGACCGCTGTGGTCTGCCCCGCTAGAGTCAACATCAAGAAGGGGGTCATGAGGGGCGAGACAAGGGTGGAAACGGAGGTCATCGCCACCGATAGCGCGACATCTCCTTTAGCAAGATAGGTCATGACGTTGGAAGCAGTTCCGCTGGGCACGGAGCCGAGCAGGATGAGTCCAACGGTCACGGCCTCGTTGAAACCAAAGGCCTTTGAAATCAACAGCGCACTCACCGGCATAACAATGTACTGACAGACCACGGCTAGGGCGATGGGGATAGGGCGCTTGGCCACCAAGGCCATGTCTGGCAGCGTCAGGGTCAGCCCCATCGAGAACATGATGACCATGAGCAATTGATTGGTGTAGTTGCTCAAAGGAGTAAAGGTATCCGGTGCCAGGAATGCCACCACCGCGCAGAGTACGATAACGAGCGGGAAGATGAATACCGCAAACTTTTCAGATCTGCCCTCCTGCGGTTCGTTGGCGCTGCTTGCCGTGTCTTCTGCGCTTTGCATGCTTTGCGTGCTGGCAGCGACAGTGTTGGTTTCTTGCGAAGAGGACATGAGCCTCTCACCCCCGTGACTTAGGTTTACTGAGGAATATGTGGAATTCGGCAGTGGCCTTGTTGCCCGGTTCGCGGGTCAAAAAGCGTGCAGGAGCCGCTCCAGGTCTGGGCGCCGATTCGCCGGATCGCGGCGGCACAGTGCCTATCGTGTCTACCGGTTCTGTCGGTATCTATCACTCTGGAGTTGTTAATGGGTTTCGCAGAGACTATCACACGTCCCATGCCCTAGGAACTTCTTTTCGTGCACTGGGACACGGGTGTCGTAGTTCTGTGACTCTATGCAGTAATATCCGACAAATCTCCCCTGCTTGAGACACTGATTAGGGTTGACTTACTATCCATCGACAGTTAAGCGGCGTTAGATTTGAGCCATGAAAAAGCTGTTAAGCCCCAATCCGGCCAAGATCTCCCGCCCGGCGGGCTCAACCGCCCAAGCCGACGCGGTGCCCTCAAAGTTCACCAATGGCTCCCCCCTCAATCTCATCAAAGATATGGAGGAAATCGTCGGCAAAGACAATGTGCACGGCAGACTGACGGATCTCGTCCGCTTTTCTTCCGATGCTGGTCCCTATCGCGCCATTCCGCAGATTGTCGTGGCGGCACGCAGCGCCAATGACCTCGCCCGTCTGATGAAGTACTGCCGCGAAAACGGCCGCCACATGACTTTCCGTGCGGCGGGTACTTCCCTAAATGGACAGGCCATGTCGGACGATATTCTCGTCGATGTCAAGACACACTTTAGCGGCATGGAAGTCCGTGAAGGCGGGAAGAAGCTCTGGTCGCGCCCTGGCGTTATCCTCGGCGATGCCCAGGCCATCTTAGGCCGAGACGGTTTCATGCTCGGCCCGGATCCGGGATCAACCTCCGTGTGCACCATCGGCGGCGTCCTCGCAGATAACTCCGGCGGCATGCGCTGCTCGCTCGAGCGCGATAGCTACCACTGCGTCGATGAGCTAGTCTTCGTGCTGCCTTCCGGGACCGTCGTCGATACTACGCAGGGTGACGCGGCCTTTCGAGGCCAGGAGCCGGAGCTCCACGCCCAGTTGCTAGAGTTCCGGGATCGCCTGCGCGCCGATACCGAGTTGGTGGAGTTCCTGCGCAAGAAGTTCTCCATCCGCAATACCAATGGTCTGCGCCTCGACGCCTTTTTGGACGAGGAGGAGCCCGTACATATTCTCAAGCGCCTTTTAGTCGGCTCGGAGGGCATCTTCGGTGCCATCACTGAATCCGTTATCAAGACTGTGGCCTTGCCACGCGTCAAGGCAACCACTTGGGTCGAACTGCCCAACCTGCGTGACGCCGCCAGCTTTGTCCACCCCATCGTCGAGGCCGGAGCCGAGGCCTGCGAATTGCTCGTTGCCTCCGTCATGCGGCGCTCCAGCGAGCACTACTCCCACGCCCCGCAGTCCTGGAGCACGCTGGACGACGACACGGCGGCGCTGCTGGTGGAAATGGGCGGAACCGACGAAGCCGACCTCGAGGCCGCCATCGAACGCCTGAAAGAGGTGCTCAAGGATGCGCCGCTGCTGCGCCCTTTGGAGTTCGAGACCTCGGACGAGGGCATGCGCGGGGCCTGGGAGCTTCGCAATGGTCTCTATGGTTTGCTGGGCGCCGATCGCCCCAACGGCACCTCCTACCTCACCGAGGACGTCTGCTTCCCACCTTCAGACATTGGCAATGCGGCCGCGGATCTCCTCGACCTGCAGGCCAAGTACAGCTACCCGGAGTCCGTCATGGGCCACGCCGCCTTTGGCAACCTGCACTTCTTCCTCACCCCGCGATTCGACGTCGAGTCCGAGCGTGAAGCCTACGCCGAATTCTTAGACGAGCTGGCAGAACTCGTCATCGACAAGTACCACGGTTCGATGAAGGCCGAGCACGGCACGGGAGTCAACATGGCGCCCTTCCTCAAACAGGAATGGGGTGAGAAGGCCTGGGAGCTGATGTGGGAACTCAAGGACATGATCGACCCGGAGGGGATTTTGGCGCCCAACGTCAAGCTCAGCCGTGACAGCGACATTCACCTCAAGAACCTCAAGTCCTTCCCTAAGGTCGAAGATGCCATCAATCCCTGCGTGGAGTGTGGCTTCTGTGAGCCGGTGTGCCCCTCGCGGCACGCCACCGTCACCCCGCGTCAGCGTATCGTGCTGCGCCGCGAAATGGCCCGCCAGCCCGAGGGCTCGGAAGTACTGGCCAAGCTGCAGGAAGAGTATCAGTACGACGCCGTCGATATGTGCGCCGCTGACGGTACGTGCTCTATCCCCTGCCCGATTAGCATCGACACCGGCTCGGTGATGAAGCAGCTGCGCCACCAGCAGGCCACCCCGGCAGCCGAAAAGATCGCACTGACCACAGCAGAAAAATGGAATGTCGTGGAAAAGCTTGCGCGCGCCGGCGTCATCTCTGCGAACAAAGTAGGCAATAAGCCGCTGGAAATCGGCGCCAACCTAGCGCGCAACGTGATTAGCCCCGACCTTCTCCCCACGGTGCCAGGCCCGCTCCCCAAGGGGGCTTCCCGCCTACCGCAGACTCCTCGCGAGGGCGCGGGCGCGGTCTACTTCCCTGCTTGCATCAACCGTATCTTTGGACGCCCTGCGGGCTCTGCGGCCGACACCGTCGATCTCCCCCGGGCCGTCGTCGAGCTCGGACGCCGCTCCGGTCAACCCGTGTGGATTCCGGAAGACGTCGTGGGCGATTGCTGCGGCACCCCCTGGTCATCCAAGGGCTACGCCGAGGGCTTTGCCTACCAAGCTCGCAAGATCATCCGCGATCTGTGGGAGTGGTCCGACCACGGTGAGCTACCCATCATCGTCGATGCAGCCAGCTGTACCCACGGCTTGCTCGACAACGTGCCGCACGTCCTCGAGGGTGAGGACGAGGAAAAGTGGAGGAAGCTGCGCATTCTCGACGTCGTGGAATGGCTGCGCGACGAGGTTGTAGAGCACCTGCCCATCGTCCACGGCATGGGCAAGATTGCGGTTCACCCGACGTGTTCCACCCATCACATGGGCATCAGTGATGACCTCGTTGCTCTGGCAGATCTCTGCGGCGAGGCCAAAGTCCCAGCCGGTGCCATGTGCTGTGGCACCGCCGGTGACCGCGCGCTGCTGCACCCGGAGCTCGTGGAATCCGCGACCCGCGAGGAGCGCGCATCCCTGTCGGCGGAGTACTTCGACGCCTATGTCTCAGATAACCGCACCTGCGAGATGGGCCTGGAGATGATCGCCGGGCGCAGCTACGATTCCATCGCCGTGCTCCTTGAGCGCGCTTCGCGTCCCGTGGTCACCCCTTAATTTCGGTCTCGATCTTCGGATCGAGCACCGACTTAAACGTCCAACCTAGCGCCGCCCACCGCGGTGGCGCCGGGTGGCGCCGAAGACCACCGAATCGAGCATACCCAGCTCAAAGAGCGCCTCACGCAGCGCGAATTGCAGCGCCCATAGACGCCGAAACACGCGGTCGAAACCGGCCGCCGCCGCCTCTCTCCTATGCCCCTCAAAGAAGGAGCGCTGCTGCCGCAGCGACTCCAGGTAGTGCGATCCCAGGTGCGTCTGCGAGGTGATGCGCAGGCCGGAGTGCCTGTCGAAGAGCTTGTGTACGTCCTCGGTTTCTCCGAAGTCGAGGCCCGGCCAGATATATGCGCGTAGAACCTGCAAGGCGGATCGAGCCGGCGCGGTCAGCGCCGCGGTGGCGACAGTGGATTGCACCACTGCGCGCCCCTCATAGCCCAAAAGGCGATCGAGGCCCGCCACATAGGCTTTGCGCTGGCGCGGGGACAGCGCTTCGAGCTTTTCGACGCTGATTATCGCGTCATAGTGTCCACGCCACTGGGCGGGGCCTGGGACTGGGGTGTCTATGGTCTCCACATGGACGGCGTCTTGCGCCCCTTCTAAGACGAGGAGCTCTTGCAGGGCCGCGCGCTGGTCGACGTCGCTCGTAAGCACGTCAACCGTTGCTCTGCGTGAGGTGGCACGAATTGCCGCCTGCAAGCCTGCGGCAGGATAGACAAGCAGGTGAGTGCCTGGCTGGGTGCGAGAGAGATCCAAGAGCCAATCTGCCGCCCGCCTCTGGGCATCGCCCAAGTCATCGCGGTCAACGGCTTCAGGCACGCTAAACTGTGTGACGTCAACATAGTGGGTCTTCGGCTCGCGACTGCCTATCCTGTGCCGATAGTTCTCAACGCTCTCCCGTACCGTTGTTGGAACTCCTGAGGCATAGATCCCCCCGGATTGGCTCAGCCCGTCGCCTGCGGAGAAAGAAACCAAGTCCAGCGGCAATTCCCCCGTGGAGGAATCAGTTACCGGGATAGTGCGTGTGCGCGGCGCATAGTGAACCTCCAGCAAGGCGCGGAGAACTTTGACCAACCGGGTGGAGTCCGGAGTCTTCCACTCCCCGGCCATGTAGGACTCCGCCAGGCCCAGCCACCCAGAATCCGCGAGCCTGAAAAACAGGGCATCATGTTCGATGATGAGGTCCGGCCCGGCTGGAGCGTTGCTATGCGGATCAAGGTCCAATCCCGCAGCAAAACAAGCTTTGGCAAACTCGGCTTCGGCGAGGCGCACCCGCGCCTTGGTGAACCTGCCGGAGGGGACGGTAGCAACGTTGGGCCACGCCTGCGCGTCGATCGATTCGAGGTGGGAAAAAGGGTGAGCAGACAAGAACTCGCAGCTCCTTTAATAGACGTGTGCCGTCCTGCTGTGTGCATGACAACAAAAGCTGCACGAGACAGCAACTAACTATCACCCCAATATTAGTATCCCCGCAGTGACAAAACGGACAGGCATGCCGGTGAAGATCCAGTTAAACGGGGATAAAGTATGCATGTCCTATATCAAAGGACTATGCTATGGCGGTACCAAAAATATAGCTTTAGGAAGGCATCACTTCACCATGGCAGAAACTCCATACCGCCCCACCGGCGGTCGCCATCACGTAGTCGTCATCGGCGCCGGTTTTGGCGGGCTCAATGCCGTCAAGCACCTCAAGGGTGCAGACGTTGAGATCACTCTCATCGACAAGAAGAACCACCACCTCTTCCAGCCCATGCTTTACCAGGTTGCCACTGGCCTGATTTCTGCCGGAGAGATCGCTCCTTCCACCCGTCAGGTCCTGCGCGGACAAGACAACGCTCACTTCGTCAACGGCGAGGTCACCGACATCAATTTGGAGAAGCAGACCGTCACCGCAAATCTTGATGAGTTCGAGCGCACCTTTGCTTATGACTCGCTGATTATCGCCGCTGGTTCTGGCCAGTCTTACTTCGGCAACGATCACTTTGCTGAGTTTGCCCCCGGCATGAAGACCTTGGATGACGCACTCGAGCTGCGCGCCCGTATCCTCTCCGCCTTCGAAAAGGCAGAGCTCACGGATGATCCTGCAGAGCGCGAGCGCCTGCTCACCTTCGTCATCGTCGGCGCCGGCCCCACCGGCGTGGAGCTGACTGGTCAGATCGCCGAGCTGGCAAACCGCTCGCTGTCTGATGCTTATTCCAACTACGGCACCTCCGCAGCAAAGATTTACCTCCTCGACGGTGCACCCCAGGTGCTCCCTCCCTTTGGCAAGCGTCTTGGGCGCAAGGCTCAGCGCTCGCTCGAGAAGCTCGGCGTCGATGTTCGCCTCAACGCTATGGTCACCAACGTCGATGCTGACGCTGTGACTTATAAGGACATGAAGACCGAGGAGATCACCACCATCGCCGGTGCCACGAAGATCTGGTCCGCTGGCGTGTCGGCTTCGCCCCTGGGCAAGCTCGTTGCTGACCAGGCAGGCGTTGAGTCTGACCGCGCCGGCCGCGTGTCCGTTAATGAGGATCTCACCGTTGGTGAATACTCCAACGTTTATATCGTCGGCGACATGATTAGCCTCAACCGCCTCCCTGGTGTTGCCCAGGTGGCAATTCAGGGCGGCACCCACGCCGCCAAGCTCATTGAGGCCAAGGTCGACGAGGAGTCCACCGCCAACGAGAAGGAAGCTTTCGACTACTTCGATCGCGGTTCCATGGCCATCATTTCCCGCTTCAATGCCGTGATGAAGATTGGCAAGACCGAGATCACCGGCCTTCCTGCTTGGTTGGCGTGGTTGGGTCTGCACGCCTCCTACCTGGTTGGCTTCCGCAACCGCTTCGTCACCGTGGTCAACTGGCTGGGCAACCTTGTCTCTAGGGATCGCGGACACCTTAACTTCACCCTCCAGCAGCGTGATGCTCGCAACATCATCAACAAGGCTAACGAGAAGTAATTCTTTTCAAGGCTTTTTGATTTTTAAAGCTTATTGATTAGGCCTCTAGCCCCCGCTCTCCTGCAGCATGTGCCGCAGGAGAGCGGGGGCTTCGTTCGTTTTGCTTTCTTTCCCTTTCCCTTTACTTCCCCGCCCTTTCCTGCACCAAAATGCCCCAAAAATGCAGCACAGCACCCCATGTGCACGGCGCCTTGTGGAGACGTGCCAGACAACCTTCTCGGGGGGCCTTGGTGTGCAGATTTGCTAGAGTCGAAAGTGCAACCTGGGGTGCTGCAGATGCAGCTGAGATTAGACCCATAGAACCTGCACTTAGTTAGAACTAGCGAAGGGAAAGTTGTGGATAGCGCTTATTCACGCGCACGCGAAGCCGTGCGCAGTAATGCCCCACTCATTCAATGTTTGACAAATTCCGTGGTCATGGACGTCACGGCCAATGTCTTATTAGCTGCTGGAGCCAGCCCCGCCATGTGCGATACCCCGGAGGAAGCCGGTGCATTCGCGCAAGTCGCACAAGGAGTCTTAATCAACGCGGGGACGCCTTCACAAGAGTCTTATGCGGGCATGCGAGCGGCCATCGCCGGCGCTAATTCTGCTGGAACTCCGTGGGTACTGGATCCAGTCGGCGCAGGTGCCTTGGCCTACCGCACCGAGTTCATGCTGTCGATTCTCGGGGAAAAGCCTGCTGCCATTCGGGGCAATGCCTCTGAAATCATCGCGCTTTCCGGCGCCGGTGCTGGCGGCCGCGGCGTCGATTCCACGGACGGCGTCGATGCAGCCTTGCCTGCTGCCCTGGCCCTCGCGCGCCGCACTGGTGCGGTCGTGGCAGTTTCCGGTGAGCGCGATCTCATCGTTCGCGTCCAGGGTGGTAGCGAGCGGGCTGTTTATCTGCACAGCGGGGATCCGATGCTGCAGCTAGTCATCGGTACTGGCTGCTCCCTCGGTGCTCTCGTAGCTGCTTATCTTGCTGCTTGGCAGGACCCTTTTGAGGCAGTCCTAGCCGCCCATGCGCATATGGGTGCAGCCGGTCAGGTAGCTGCCAGCACATGCCATGCGCCCGGTTCCTTTGCCGTGGCGTGGATAGACGCGCTCTATGAGCTTGACGGTCAAGCCATCGCCTCGAGCGGCCGAATAGAAGAAATCGCGCAGGTATAACAGTGTCTGATTCATCAAGAGCCGGCGCAACAAGAGGCATTGATTGGTCCCTCTATCTCGTCACCGATCCCTACTTGGGCGGAGGCCGTGAGGAGGTTGTCGGCGTCGTCCAGCGCGCACTAACTGGCGGCGTTGGGGTGGTCCAACTGCGCGACAAGGAGGGCAGCGACGCCCAGGTCGAGGAAACCGCCCGGGAGCTGCTAGCGATTCTGGGTGATGTCCCGCTCTTTATCGATGACCGGGTTGAGGTTGCGGCTAAACTGGGCTGTCACCTGCACATAGGGCAAAATGATATGCCGCTTGCACAGGCCCGCGCGGCCCTTGGACCCGAGCAATTGATTGGCCTTTCTGTAGGAAGTGATGCCGATCTTGATGCCCTCGACGGGCTTGCAACGACCTCCCCACATCTTTTGCCGGATGTCGTCGGTATCGGCCCGGTGTTTAACACCGCTACAAAACTCGATGCGCCGTCTGGCCTCGGAGTGAAAGAGGCCAGACGCCTTGCCACTCGCGCGAGTGAGCGCGACATCCCAGCCGTGGCGATCGGCGGAATCAATGCCGACAGTGTTTCTTTCCTAGCAGGCTCGGTTTTCTCCGGGGTCTGCGTAATCAGCGCAATCATGGCGGCGCAAGACCCTGAAGCCGCCGCCCACACTCTCAAGGAGAAGTTTCATGGCTAAAAATCCAGACCGGGAATCCGCAGTCATTCCACGCGTACTATCCATCGCCGGAACAGATCCCACCGGCGGTGCCGGGATCCAGGCGGATCTCAAGTCCATCACCGCTGCAGGTGGCTACGGCATGAGCGTCATCACTGCCTTGGTCGCACAGAATACCCAAGGTGTGCGCAGCGTACATGTCCCGCCGTTGGATTTCTTAAAAGAGCAGCTTGCTTGTGTGGCGGACGATGTGGAGATTGATGCCATAAAGATCGGCATGCTCTCAAGCCAAGACATCGTCGCCGTGGTCTCTGAGTTTCTTACTGAGATTAATTCTGACAGTGATGCTGACGGTGATTCTGAAGCTGCTTCTCATCGCACGCGCCGGAGCATTCCGGTGGTGCTAGATCCGGTCATGGTGGCAACGAGCGGCGATCGCCTACTGGATGAGGCGGCGGAGGAGGCAGTGCGTAAGCTATGTCGGCAGGCCACCGTCATCACCCCTAATCTCAAGGAGCTGGCCGTGCTTACCGGCACGCCTGAGGCCACCACCCTCGAAGAGGCTATCGCCACCGCCCAGCACTGGGCGGAAGATGCTGGCACGACCGTCGTTGTCAAGGGAGGCCACCTTAGTTCCGGTGCGGCAGACAATGCGGTTGTAGAGCCCACGGGGGCCGTATACCGCGTGGCCTGTCCGCGAGTAGATACCGAGAATACTCACGGCACGGGCTGCTCGCTCTCTTCTGCCCTCGCCACCAAACTCGGCGCCGGGCACAGCCTGCCTGCCGCCTTGGAGTGGTCGACGCAGTGGCTGTACGAGGCCATCTCCTACGCTGAAGAGCTCCTTGTGGGCAAGGGTCATGGCCCGGTAGATCACGGCCACCGTGCCCGTCGCCTGAGTGTAGCTGCCTCGTCTGAGCCCCTGCGCCACTTCACCTCGCTCGAGTCAACACTGCCGGCGCCGCGTCCCCACGTGGCGGCCGCTGGGCCGCATACGCAACGTCTGTGGGATCTCACGGGTGACGCCTGGGAGCAGATAACGGCGTTGCCTTTCATCCGCTCGCTCGGAGAAGGTTCCTTGAGTCCGGAACACTTTTCTTTCTATCTGGATCAAGATGCCCAGTATCTCTCGCGCTACTCAAAGGCGCTGGCACGCTTAGCTTCCATGGCACCGGACGCGCAGGCACAGCTGCATTGGGCGGGCGGCGCGGCCGAATGCATCGAGGTCGAGTCGGCGCTTCATCGCGACTGGTTAGGTGGGCAAATAAGTACCGCGCCATCTCCTATTACCAATGCATACACGGACTTCCTCATCGCCGCGACCCATGGCGAGGACTACGTCATCGGCGTGGCAGCTGTCCTCCCCTGTTACTGGCTTTATGCCGAAGTAGGGCTTGAACTGGCGGGTCACAACCACCCAGAGCACCCCTACCACGACTGGCTCTCACTTTATGCAGGACAGGACTTCATTAACGGAGTGCGCGCCGCTATCGCAATTGCTGAGAAGGCTCTAGCGGCCGTGGACGAAATCACTCGCGAGCGTGCCTGCCGTGCTTATCTTTCGGCCGCTTTCCACGAGGTGGACTTCTTCGATCAGGCCGATCGTCGAGGCTAATCCAGGAGGTCTGCGCCCGGCCGAGAAAACACCGCGACGAGGAAAGTGGAGTTTTCACTAAAGCGGCGCAGATCCCAGGAAGAGAAGCGGAAGTCGAGGTTGAAGCCAACACTTTGCGCCAATTCGATGAAGTCTTCGAATAGCCATCCGCGGCCTTCTCCGAAGCCTGCGACGAAGCGTCCGCCAGGGTGCAGCGAATTAAAGATATTCCGCAGTGCCTGCTCTCTGCCTTCAACGGCGATGAACGCCATGACGTTTCCGGCCGCTACGGCGAGGTCGAAGTCGCCTTCGGGGACTTCATCGGTGGAGAGATCCCCGACTACCCATGTGCCTTCCGGATGATCTTCCTCAGCGTGGGCGATGAGAATGGGATCAACATCGACGCCGACCACGGTGTGCCCGCGGCGAACAAGCTCGCCGCCCAGCCGGCCGGATCCGCACCCTGCATCGAGGACCCTGGAGTGGCGTTCTACCATGGCATCGACCAAGCGCGCCTCGCCGTTAATGTCTTTTCCTTGGGCTTCCAGGATCTTCCACTTCCGAGCGAAGTTCTCCGAATGTGCAGGATTGGCTGAGGTAAGGTCTTTCCAAGTAGGCATGGAATCAGTATAGGCCTTGTATCGGTGTAGGCTTTAGTCCGCGCTAGATAGGCTCTCGCCTGCCATTGATTAAAGTGAAGGAGGCTCTCAGGATGCCCGCAGTACCGTCTCCATTTCGGCCACGCAAGAAAAGTGAGCCTCCGAAGGACTCCCTCATCAAGGTCCCCGTGGAGAGGGCGATCGAGCATTGCCGGGTATTCGTCGATGGTGAGGCGCTGCCCGGAGAATTCACTGCGCATTCTGCCATGAAGACCGTCGAAGAATACGGTCGCGGCTTCGTCTGGGTTGGCCTGCACGAGCCGCTCGAGTCTCAGATGACCAAGGTCGCCTCGGAGTTCAATATCCACGAACTCATCGTTGAGGACGCAGTGCAGGCGCACCAGCGCCCCAAGCTCGAGCGTTATGACGATCAGCTCTTCGTGGTGGCCCGCTCCGTCAACTACCGCGACCACGACGAAGTGGCGGATAAACGCCAGATCATTTCCACCGGTGAGATCCAGATGATCATCGGCTCCAACTTCATCATCACCGTCCGTCACTCCGCGAAGCTGCCCAACTTGGCCTACACGGTTCAAGATGAGCAGGATCTCGTTGAGCTGGGCCCGGTGGCGATGGCGTGGAAAATCCTGGACATGATGGTGGACCGCTACTCCGAGATCGTGCGCCTTATCGGGATCGAGGTCGATGAGATTGAAGAGGAGGTCTTTACTCCCCAGACCAAGTTCAACATCGACCGCATCTACATGTTCAAGCGCGAGATTCTAGAGATGAAGCACGCCATCGATCCGCTCTCCACGGCGCTGAAAGCGATGATCTCGGATCACAAGGATCTCATCTCGAAGACGATCCGTTCCTATCTGCGTGACGTCAACGACCACGAGCTCGTGGTCAAGGATCAGGTGGCTTCCTTCGACGAGCGCCTTAGCTCGCTTATCGACGCCTCCGTGGCCAAGGTAACCATGCAACAAAACACCGACATGCGCACGATTTCTGCCGTGGTCGGCATGTGGGCTGCTCCCACCCTCGTGGCCGGCATCTACGGCATGAACTTCGATATCATGCCGGAGCTGCACGTGGCCTGGGGCTACTACATGTCCTTGGGGCTGATGGTCTTCGTGGTTGCGGTTATGTTCTGGTGGTTCCGCCGCAACCACTGGCTCTAGCCTCTAGCCCCTAATCATCGTGCGCAGGGTGGTGCGCGCGACCAGTTCGCCGTCTTGGCGCATTTCGACGTTCCAGAGGTGCGTAGTCTGCCCAATCTGAATGGGAGTGGCCACAGCCTCGATGATTCCGGCGCTGACGGGTTTGATGAAGTCAGTGGAGTTATTCACTCCGACGGCGGGAGCCTGGGCTGCGACGATGCTGGCGATGGATGCCGTGGACTCCGCAATCGAGCAATAAAGCCCGCCGTTGGCCACGCCCCAGGGCTGGTGGTGCTCAGGGGTTACTTCCAGCTCGGAACGCACTTCACGTGCAGCGATATGGGTCAGGCGAATACCCAGTAGGGCTCCTAAGCCCATGTTGTTGCCGTTGAAGAGTTCGAGCTCTTCCGCCTTGAGCGGGCGCTGTCCCGCAGTGGCGATGAGTTTTTGCATGGCGGTTAAGTGTTCCATGCTTGGACAGGATACTGGGTTCGCGTGACGTAGACTATCCAGCATGACCAAAAAGAATGATCTCGCTCAGATAGGCGTAGTGGGTTTGGCCGTCATGGGTTCGAACCTCGCTCGCAACTTCGCCCGCAACGGCAACACCGTTGCCGTCTACAACCGCAGCCCGGAAAAGACCCGCGCACTCATCTCAGAGCACGGCTCCGAAGGCAATTTCATTCCTTCCGAGACCGTTGAGGACTTCGTCGCTTCCCTCGAGCGCCCGCGCAAGGCCATCATCATGGTCAAGGCCGGTGCGGCGACTGACGCTGTCATCAACCAGCTCGTCGAAGCAATGGATGAAGGCGACATCATCATCGATGGCGGCAACGCCCTCTACACCGACACCATCCGCCGGGAGAAGGAAGTGGCCGCCAAGGGCCGTCACTTCGTCGGCGCCGGTATCTCCGGCGGTGAGGAAGGCGCCCTCAATGGTCCTTCCATCATGCCTGGCGGTCCCGCCGAGAGCTGGGAGACTTTGGGCCCCATCCTCGAGTCCATCGCCGCCAAGGTCGACGGCGTGCCCTGCGTGACCCATATCGGCCCAGACGGTGCCGGACACTTTGTCAAGATGGTGCACAACGGAATCGAGTATGCCGATATGCAGGTCATCGGGGAGGCCTACCAGCTCCTGCGCTATGGCGCTGGCATGGAACCGGCAGAGATTGCGGAGACCTTCAAGGAGTGGAACTCCGGCGACCTCGATTCTTATCTCATCGAAATCACCGCCGAGGTTCTTGCCCAGACCGATCCGGATACCGGGCGCCCCTTGGTGGACGTCATCGTGGATGCGGCCGGACAAAAGGGCACCGGCCGCTGGACCGCCATCAACGGCCTAGAGCTTGGCGTGCCCGTCACCGCCATCGCCGAGGCAGTATTCGCCCGCGCTCTATCTTCCTCGGCGCAGCAGCGTCAGGCCGCCCAGGAAGGTGAGCTGCCCTCGGGTGACTTGCCTGCGCTCGACGTGGATAGGGCCGCGTTCATCGAGGATGTACGCCGCGCGCTCTACGCCTCCAAGCTTATCGCCTACTCCCAGGGCTTTGATGAGATCAAGGCTGGCTCCGATCAGTTCGATTGGAATGTCGATCCTCGTGATCTGGCCACCATCTGGCGCGGCGGATGTATCATCCGGGCCAAGTTCCTCGACCGGATCCGCGAGGCCTATGACAACAACGCCGATCTGCCCGCCCTCATTCTTGATCCCTACTTCAAGAATGAACTCGCTGGCCTCATAGATCCTTGGCGCCGCGTCGTCGTAGCCGCCACACGCTTGGGTCTTCCCGCACCTGTATTTTCCTCGTCGCTGTCTTATTACGACAGCCTGCGGGCCAAGCGTCTTCCTGCTGCCCTCATCCAGGCACAGCGTGACTACTTTGGTGCGCACACTTTCCACCGCGTCGACAAGCCGGGCGTCTACCACCTGGAATGGTCTGGAGATCGCTCCCTGACCCGCACCGAGAACTAGGAGCAACGCAAATAGGGCTAGTCCCAGGGCGGGCGATGCCGGGATCGTAGTGCGCTCGCTATAGACTTGAGCGCAATGACTACTTTTGCCGAACTCGGTCTCCCCCGCCCCATCACTAATGCCCTCTCCCGTCAGGGAATTGAGTCGCCCTTCCCCATCCAGGAAGCGGCGATCCCTGACGCCTTAGCCGGCAAGGACGTGCTCGGCCGCGGGCCCACAGGCTCAGGAAAGACTTTCACCTTTGGTCTGCCCATCATCGCCCGCTTGGCCGCTTCTGGTGCCTCCAAGCCGGGACGCCCCCGCGCGTTGATTCTGGCCCCCACCCGCGAACTGGCAACCCAAACCCAGCAGCGCCTCGATGAGCCGGCCAATGCCATGGGCCTGCGCGTGCTTTCTGTCGTAGGTGGCGTCAACATCAACCACCACATTCGTTCACTGGCACGCCCGGTAGATATTCTCGTGGCCACCCCAGGCCGCGCACAGGATCTCATCAATCAGGGCAAGCTTTCTTTCGCCGATGTTGAGATTACCGCGTTGGACGAGGCCGATCAGATGGCGGACATGGGCTTTCTTCCCCAGGTACGCAAGCTTTTGGCTCTAACGCCCCAGCACGGCCAACGCCTACTGTTTTCAGCCACCCTTGACGGAGACGTCAATAAGCTGGTCAACCAGTTCATGCACTCCCCCGTCACCCACTCCACTGCCCCGGTTGAGGCTGCGGTGGACACCATGGAGCACTTCCTAGCTCTGGTTGGGGACCGCGATGGCCGCAACGAAGTCGTGCTGCGTTTGGGCGCGCGCGCTGGCAAGACCATCATGTTCATGCGCACCAAGCACGGCGTTGACCGCCAGGCCAAGAAGCTACGCCGAGTGGGAATCAACGCCTATCCACTCCACGGCGATAAGGGCCAAGGCGCGCGTACCCGTGCCATCGAAGGTTTTAGCAGCGGAGAGATTCCCGTCCTCGTAGCAACGGACATCGCCGCGCGCGGAATCGACATCAACGATGTATCCCTCGTTGTCCACGTCGATCCGCCAGCCGAGCACAAGGCTTATCTCCACCGCGCCGGGCGTACTGCCCGTGGTGGCGCCTCTGGCAAGGTCATCACTCTGGTGCTCGATGAGCAGCGCAGCGAAGTCAACAAGCTCATCAAGAAAGCCGGCGTCGAGGCCACAACCCTCGATCTCACCACGCGGGAGAATCCTGCCAGCGCTCCGGAGCTCGCCCAGATAACTGGCGCTCGTAAGCCTTCGGGCACCCCTTTGCCCCCTCCGGGTCAACCGGCACAGCAGCCCTCAAAGCCCAAGGGCCGCAAAGACGGTAGCTTCGAGTCCACTGGTGGCAACCACGGTGGGCGCGGAGGCCGCGGCGGAAACAGCCGGCGTGGCGGCGGGCGTAGTGGCTCGCGGCGCGGCTCTGGTGATAACGCCGGTGGCCGCGGACGTGGCCAAGGCTCGGCGTCTCGTCATGGCGGTGGCAATCGTCGCAGCGGCGGGCGCTCCGGACAGCGCTAAAGCCGCGCTATGTCGTGGGCTTTAGCCCCGTTGTTTGTCAAGAAGTAGGTGAAGGGACGCTCGTGGAAGTACTCGAGCCGGCACAATGGCGCGCCGCAATGCAGCGCCACCAAGAACGGGCGGATGATCGTCTTTCTCGATACCGCCACGCAGGTGGCTATCATCCCGTCTTCGACTTTCTTTTTGAGTACTACCCTGTCCGTCCCTCTCATCTGCGGCGCTGGCACCCTGGTTTCGGCTTCACTCTCGCTGTAGACGGTGGCGAACCCGCACCGCATGCTCAGTGGCGTGACTATCACCGCACAGATCAGGGTATAAGTCTCGACCTCGCGGAATTCTGGGCCCGTCGCGGTGAATCAGTTACCTTCATGCGCGACTTTCTTTGCAAGAGTGCAGAAAACCCCACCTCCTTCGACTGCTTCGGGCTCCACGAATGGGCCATGGTTTACCGTTCCGAGCAGCCGCGACACAGCCTGCCCTTGCGTTTAGGCGCACAGGGAACAGATACGGTAGTAGAAAGCCACCGCATTAAATGCACGCATTTTGATGCCTATCGCTTCTTCACCGAGCCGGCCCGCCCCCTCAACCTCACAGTCTTGTCGCGGGAACGCCAACCAGCAGATGATCAGTGTGGATGCGTGCATGCCACTATGGATCTCTATAAGTGGGCATGGAAGCTCGGCCCTCTTATCCCCGGAGAACTCTTCCTCGATTGCTTCGATATTGCTGTGCAGGCCCGCATTCTCGATATGGAGGCCTCACCTTATGACTGCCGCGATCTTGGCCTCGGTGTAGTGGCTATCGAGACCCCTGAGGGCAAGGCCGAGTATGTGCACCGGCAGCGCGCCCTATCTGCAGCGGCGAAACCTTTAAGATCCCGGCTTGTCTCCCAAATCGACCGTGCCTACGCGGCTACACTGGATTACTAAAGTTCGCTTTGCCAAGTGAGTGAGCTTAGGAAACGAGTACGCAGCTCACCGCCGCGCGCAGGTATTCTAAGCAGGCTCTAAAGCAATGGCCTTAGACAAGTAGCAACCATTGTATGCTGCGGCATCAGCCCCGCGGCAGGAAGGACTCGTTTCTCTATGGGACGGCACGCCAGCGCTAGAAAATCCTTTGCCATATCCACATGGCTCATCTCCGTCATCGCAATCATCGCCTTGCTGCTTGTGGCCGGCTCAGTGTGGTTACTGAGCTCACGCGGTGGCCAGGAGGGGGATTCTTCCGCCGCTGCAGACTCGAGTCAGAACACAGCGGCCCAAACCACCGCACCCGCGACCTCTGTTGCGCCCTCGAGCACCGAGTCTTCTCAATTATCTTCCGCCGCGCCCACGCCACAGGCCCCACAGGATTCTAAAGCAACGGCGCTCGATACCCTCGTGCTGATCGATACCTCCGAGGCCATGGCTCCCGGCTTCGAGTCGGTCTCGGCTGCGTTGTCCGGCACTGCGCAAACTCTAGGCACTGATGGAAAATCGGTGGCATTGTGGAACTATTCTTCGCCGCTTTCTCCAGGTGCAACAGTGGGCTACCGCGATAACTTGGGCTTTGGTGATGGCAACGCGGTCGCTGGAACTCTTGATAGGTTTGGCACCGGCGGCGTGCCCCAGACTCGCAGCGCAGTGCTGGCAGCGCTAGATTCCGCCTCACAGCGCTCTGCCGAGTCCGGGCAAGACACTCGCGTCCTCGTAGTCACCACGGGTACGCAACAAGACATGGATGATGCTTCCTTCCGAGATGCGCTGGCTTCGAGAAAGGGAGATAGTGTGAAGCTCTCAGTCGTCACCATCGGCGGGGAGAAGGACGCATTGCTTGGTGAGCTCGCAGACTCTCACGCTGAGGTTACGGACGCCAACGATAGCGCAGCATTGAATAAGGCCCTCGCGCAGGCCACTGGAGTCTAGAGAAAACACCAAAGTCCCCCAGAGCTCCAAGCATCACGTGAGTGAGAATGTTTGGAGCCCTGGGGGACTTGCCTCTTGAGCTAGGAAGTTTTGCGGTGGCGGCGTGCAGCGAGCTCGTCTACTCCAATGACTATTTCGCCATCAAGATCGTTGACGCGCTCTGCGGGGAAAGCAGCAATGGTTCCAGAAAGCTCTTTGAGGATTCCGGGCACGGCGATGCCGAATACCCCTTGCCCGCCGGCGAGGAGGTCAATCACCTCGTCGTTGGAGCGGCACTCGTAGACGGTAGTGCCGTCCGAGACCAACGTGAGCTGTGCTAGGTCGTTGACGCCGCGATCCCGCAGGCCCTCGACGGCAAGGCGAATATTCTGCAGGGAAATTCCTGTATCAAGCAGACGCTTGACAATCTTCAGGACGAGGACGTCCTTGAAAGAGTACAAACGCTGGGATCCGGAGCCGCGTGCAGTACGAATGGAGGGATTTACCAGATTGGTGCGCGCCCAGTAATCGAGCTGGCGGTAGGTAATGCCAGCAACCTGGCACGCGATAGGGACGCGGTAGCCTACCTCTTCGTCGGGGCCCACATCAAACAAGGACTCTTGGACGTAGGCGCCGGCATCCTGGTGCTCATCATTCATACTCACGTGTTTTCTCCAATGATTATTTCAAAGCCCTAAAGCTCAATTAAAGGCGAAGGGCTCATAGAACGTCAAGAGCCTTCAGCCTAACTCTCAAGTTAAACTTTAGACCTCGTCGTCATCATTGTCATCATTAATAACACGCGTGTCATTATTTTCTTCATCATCGTGTCCGCTTAAGAAATCCTCTTCCGAGACACCAAGGGAACGCATCATCTCTTCGAAGTCGGCATCTGCCTGCGGGTTTCCGGATGCAGAGGTCTCAAGACCACTGCCCTGAGCACTCACCTCCCTCTCCTCGCCGGGAGAGTCAACAAAAGTTAATCCAAAATACTCCTGCAAGTCATCTGCGCTGACATACACGGCTGTCTGCGCGAGGATATCCTCATCGATGCTAAATGCAATACCGAAGTGTTCCGAAAGGACAATGGCATCACTCGGGCGGCAATCATAGTTCGCACCGTCGGTGGTGGATACGTCCACCATGAAGGTTCCCTCGAAGTGACTACTGATGCGGATGCTATCTATACCGCCGTGCTCCTCAAGGACATCAATGAGCAGATCATACGTGTCTGGGCGGCTGCTGCTAAATCCACCCGTGTGGGAAAGCGCGCGAGCCCCATCCACCGGGGAGAGCCAGATGGGAAGGATCTTCTCCCCCTCCACCCAGCGAAAGACCGCACAGAGGTCATTTTCAGGTTCCATGTCATGGATACCTGCGAACTCGAGAACTACGTCATTCATAACGTCCACTTTCCCACAAAAGAAAGGCCGAGTGTTAAGGCTTAGGAGTTGTATTCATTACGTAGGTCAGTCTTGACCAAAGTGGCGTGGAGCGAAACCACCAGAGCGGTCATCTGCTGCGAAAGCTCCTCGGCCTGCTGGCGAGCGGTATCGGCCTTAGAATTGGCCACCGGAGAGGCTACCTGAGAGATCAGATCTGCCTGCCGGCGCGCATTATTGCGCAAGGACTTCAGCTGCCTGGTATCGAACCCAAAGGCCCGTAGAGCAATCGCGGCGGAGGCCACGGCCACATCATCGGTGTTGAAGAAGCCCGAGGAATCCGGAGAAATCAGACCAATCTTGTACAACTCCGCCACGTCTTGCTCGCTGCACCCAGCCTGGTTCGCCACATCCGTGTCCGTCAACCGGGTGATGGTAGGCGCTTTAAACTGCTCCGGCGTCACCAGCGGTTCGGTCTTGCCAGCGGAGACAATAGCCGTGACCTGCCCGGAATCTAGGGCCTCGAGCTGTTCACGGATGACCTTAAGTGGTGTGTAGTTATCCCGTTGGGTGGTCAGGATGTAACGCAGCCGATCCACGTCCTCCTGAGTAAAACGGCGATAGCCAGAGACTGTGCGCTGGGGGCTGATGAGCCCTTCAGATTCCAAGAAACGAATCTTGGAGACGGTCACCTCAGGAAATTGCGCATGCAGACTCTCCAAGACCACGCCAATGGACATGGTCTTGGCCTTCGTGGCCTTAGCCTCGGACTTCCGGCGAAGGGCGGAAGCTGGGTTCGGTGCTGCGTTTCGGGCTGCTGCGCTCACTATGTGTCTCTTGTAGCTCTTCTGATAGTTGGGGTCATTATGCTTGGGAAGGCGCACGCCCGTGGCGTGCCCCTCATCACCCTAGGGTCTGTGACTCACAGGTTACTACTTCTCGTTGGCGATGAATACTAGCCGGAACTTGCCAATCTGGATCTCGTCCCCGACCTCAAGGACCTGCGAGTTGCGCGGCTCGCGGTTAACGTAGGTGCCGTTGAGGGATCCCACGTCAACGACCTCAAACTTGCCATCATTGATGCGGAACTCTGCGTGACGGCGTGAGACGGTGACATCATCCAAGAAGATGTCAGCCTCTGGGTGGCGTCCCGCGGTGGTGGTCGGCTGATCAAGAAGGAAGCGGGCTCCCGCATTGGGGCCCCGCTTGACGACGAGCAATGCTTGCCCCTCCCCTAGGTTCTCGATGCCCGTTGCGGAGGTGGCAGTGCTATCTGCCGCCGCGCCGTTTTCCATCTCCTTCAAGAGATCTGCGCGGAACACAGAAGTGGTTTCAACCTGTGGTTCCGGGGTTCCGGTCTTCTCGCTCATTGTTACCTCCGAATTTTTCGGAAACTATTCCGATCGTTTAATGACTTATACCAATAATAGCGATTAAGCCTGGGCTATGGTCATCGCTTGCTAATTTGTTTCACCGAAAGATATTACCGATGCTGCTCAGCACCGAATTGCCCGCCCCCGCCAGGGGGTTATCCGAAACCATATACGTCCAGGTAGCGGACGGTCGCGCGAGTCCCTCCTCGTCCAGGTGGGCGCCGTCAGTGTCAATCCTCACTTTTTGGAAGGTCTCCACTGAGTCGTCGACAGCGCGCTGGGCAAGCTCTTTGAACTCCCTGACAGCAATCCGGTGGTACTCATCAATGGGGGTCTCCCGGGCGATGGCACGCAGGTGGATCGACTCCCTGACATCATCCATGAGCTCGAGGTGATCGGCCCACGCCAGGTCGAGGTGGAAGAGCATGATCTCACGTGCGGCGGTGATCTTCGTCTCTAGCGGCACGTCCGCCAACTCGGCTGCCCGCTGCGGCGCGCGTTTTTCCAGTTCCTGCCACGCGGCATCGCTATCGAGGAGTTGGGCTCTGCGCTCGTCGATGATGATGCGCTGATCCGCGAGCAGCTGATTGTACTTCCAGGTTTGAGCGTGAATCTCTAGCAACTGCCCCTCGGTAACCCGTTGGCAGTGTGCCACGAATTCTTGGGCCCGTTTGGACTCGATGCGCCCATCTGCACCGGGTTGAACCCGTAGTTCCTCGCCCTCCCCACCTTGGCGCACTACGTCGTCCTCCAAGGAGACAAAGAACAGAGAAAGGCCGGGATCACCCTGGCGTCCGGCTCGGCCCCGCAGCTGATTATCTAATCGGGAGGTTCGATAACGCGCCGTGCCGATAACGGCCAGGCCTCCCAGCTCGGCCACACGGTCGTGGTCCGCCTCGTCGGCCCCACCTAGTTTGATGTCCGTTCCGCGACCAGCCATCTGGGTGGAGACGGTGACGCGCCCGATGTCTCCTGCCTCGGCTACAATGCGCGCCTCCTCAGCATCGTTCTTCGCGTTGAGAACGCTTGGATCCATGCCCCGAGCGCGCAGCGCCTCAGCTAGTTCCTCCGACTCAGCGACGTCGTGAGTGCCCACGAGGACGGGCTGTCCCGTGGCGTGAATCGCGGCGATCTCCTCAACGAGGGCGGCATACTTCTCCGCCAAGGTGGCGTAGATACGATCCGCCTCGTCGAAGCGACGCAATTCCTTGTTGCGATCGATGACGGAGACATGGAGCCCATAGAACTGCCTCAGCTGGTCCGTTGCCTCGACCGCCGTGCCAGTCATCCCACACACCCGCGGGTAGCGCCGCATGAGTTCTTGCAAGGTGAGCGTATCGAGGATGCGACCCCCGTCGGAGACCTCGAGGCCCTCCTTGGACTCGACGGCCGCCTGCAGGCCGTCTGGCCAGCGCTGTAGGTCTGCGACGCGGCCGCGGGAGGCGTCGATAAGCTGCAGGCCACCGTCGACCACGATGTAGTGGACGTCACGAATGAGCAGGGCTCGCGCGTGCAGCGCGAGATTGACCTTCACCAAGATGGCGCCAATGTTTTCTTCCGAGTAGAGGGAATCTATTCCCAGCTCGCGCTCGACCTTGCCCGCGCCATCCTCCGTCAGGGACACGGTGCGCCCATCCTCGGCCACGCGGAAGTCGCTATCTTCCTTAAGCCGCGCGACGACCGCTGTGATCTGCCCCGTGGGATCGGTTCCCGGGCGGCTGCCGGCCAAGACCAAGGGAACGAGTGCTTCATCCACCAACACGGAATCTGCCTCGTCGACCAAGGCCACCTGGGCCGGGGCCTGCACAGTCTGCGAGCGATCACTTATCTGGTTATCACGCAAAACATCGAAACCGAGCTCGTTGACTGGGGCGTACACAATATCAGCCAAGTAGGCCTCGCGGCGGGCGCCCGGTGCCAACTTCTCGGTGACCGATGACACAGACAGGTCGAAGAACTCCACCAGTGGGCGCATCCATTCCGCGTCGCGCACCGCGAGATAGTTATTGACGGTGACGAGGTGAACGCGCTGGCCCGTGAGTGCGAAGCCCGTCGCGGCCATCGCCCCGACCAAGGTCTTGCCTTCTCCCGTGGCCATCTGAATAACGTCCCCGCTTAAGAGGCGAAGCACCGCTTGGGATTGCACGTTGAATGGAACTAGCCCGAGCTTGCGCTCAGCAGCCACGGCTAGGCAGGCCAAGAGAGCGGGCTTATCCTTAACCTCGCCGCCACACACAGCCCCGCGGGCGAGCTGCGCCACCTCCTCGTCGCTAAGATCACGCAGCCGGGAGTGAGCCGCGGCGGAATCCTCCACTATGGCCTTGGACTTCTTATCATTGCGCTCGGATTGCGCCCCCATCGCCTTCCAAAACCAATTGAATGCGCCCATGGTCTCATTCCTCCTCGTGATGTAACGCTTCTGACTGTAGTTGACCGTGTTGTAGCTATGGGGCACTAGGCTGGCTATCCTTAGTCGCATGCAATCCGTGAACCTTAAGCTCCCGTCCAGCACCGGGACGGAGATGGCCGGCACCATCGATTTCCCCGACGCACCTCCCAAGGCATTTGCACTCTTTGCTCATTGTTTCGCAGGCTCACGCCACACCCCCGGCGCCGCTCGTACCTCCAAGCAACTCACGAACTTCGGCATCGCCACCTTGCGCTTCGACTTCCCCGGACTCGGCCAATCTGCGGGCAACTTTGCGGAGACCAGTTTCAGCCAAAACGTACGCGACATCTGCGCCGCCGCACAGTGGCTCGAGGAGAATTATCAGGCCCCGCAGCTGCTTATGGGCCACTCCCTGGGTGGCGCCGCGGCGTTGGCCGCGGCCAGCTGCCTGCCCTCCCTGCGCGCCGTGGCGACCTTGGGCGCCCCTTTCGATCCGGCCCACTCGGTGTTGCACTACGCCGACAAGATCGGCGAGGTCGATACCCACGGCGAGGTCGAGGTCGTTCTCGGAGGCCGTTCCCTGACCATCTCCCGGCACTTCCTCGAGGATCTCGCTGAGACCAACCCGGAAGAGTATCTACACAAGCTCCGCAAGCCGCTGATGGTACTGCACTCCCCGGTCGATACCACTGTCGGAATCGACAACGCGCAGAATATCTTCCTCAAGACCCGCTACCCCAAGTCACTCGTGGCCTTAGACAAGGCCGATCACCTGCTGACCAAGCAGGGTGCCGCCGCCCGTGCCGCGGACCTCATTGGCGCCTGGGCTGAACAATTCATCGTGCCTGACTACACGCCCCCGGAGGTCAGCGCCTCTCAAGCCCGCGCGAACCTAGCCGTAGGAACCAAGCTCGGCGTCGTCGTTCGCAGCAATGACCGCGACGTCAAGGTGGATCGCCGCAAGGAAGATGGCGGCAAGGGCCAAGGAATAACGGCAGAAGGCCTCTTCATGTCAGCACTTGCCGCTGCCACCACCCAGGCCATCAAGGAGGCCGCGAAGGGATTGCCGCTTGACGATGTCGTGGTGGAGATTACCCACATCCACGACACCGTCTTCGAAAGGCGCATCGAGCTCAAAGGCACGCTCAGCCCCGAGCAACGCCGCGCCCTGCTTGTTGCTTCTAAGACCTCCGCGGTCGAATCCTTCATCCACGACGCCCACATCGTGGACACCCTGAAATGACTGCACTCTCTCCGCTCGATGGGATCAAGCGCTGCCCTTGTGGCAGTGGCTTGAACTTTGGACTGTGCTGCGGGAAGTACCATGCCGGCGCTCCTGCTCCCACAGCTGAGGCGCTGATGCGCTCGCGCTTTAGTGCCTTCGTCACCGGCGATGAGGACTATCTACTGCGCACTTGGGACGCCGACACTCGTCCCACAGCGCTGCACCTAGACGCCAGTGATCTGCGCTTCTATCGCCTCGACATCCTCGATACCGTTGGTGGCGGTTTGCTCGACAGCACGGGCATCGTTGAGTTTGAGGCCTTCTACAAAGGCGCCGCCACCGGCTCCCAGCGCGAGCGTTCGAGCTTCCACCGCATAAACGGGAATTGGATCTACTACGCCGAGACTGAGAGCTCCTGAAGAGTCACAACTCTCACGTTTGCGCACTTCAGGCACGTGATTGGGAGTATCCAATGACAGTGTTGTAATCTAGTGCAGTCGCGTTCTTAAAGGACAGACGGCGGACTATGGCGCAGTTTGGTAGCGCACTACACTGGGGGTGTAGGGGTCGCAGGTTCAAATCCTGTTAGTCCGACAGACTAAAAGGTCAAGGCAAGATTTCGCCTTGACCTTTTCTTAATCCAGTGGGTCTACGGGGCGGGGATAAGGCTCATGCCTCCCATGGTGGTTTTCACTGCAAACAGTGGCCGCGAGATTGAAAAACTGGGCCACTATTTACCGTGAACGGCGGATCCACCGCGTTTCGAAAGAACCTCCCCCTAAACAAAGGCTGTCCCTATACCGTTTTTGGCGGAGCTTAAGCTTCGTTCTTGCCGATCTTCTCGTCGATGCTATCGCGAGCGCCGTCGATCTTGTCGCTGTACTTCTCGCCCAGTGTGCCCTTGGCAAGTTCCGATGCCTTATCGAGAACCTTGTCGGAGATCTCCTCGCCCTTATCAGAGTTCAGCGCTTCCTTGGCTTTATCGAAAATTCCCACGGTATTCCTCCGTCATAGATTGAAAATTAGCTTCTGAAGAGCCAGCCTAGGCTGCTCCAGGCTCAACCTTACCCAGCTAATAGTGGATCTTTCCTGTTAAGAACGTTTTATTAGCCGGTTTTTAGCCACAATGCCATAATGTTAGCGTGGTGTGCAAGCGAAAGGGGAGCAACGACGATGAAAGCAACCACTAATGCGAAGGAGTCGCACCCTTCGTGCACGACCGCCCCTTCCGAGGCCCCCGCTTTTTTCGGCTTGGTGTGGCCAGGAAAAGATGCTGCGCGGGCGGCGGCGACAGCGCCCAGTGTCGTTGAATTTCAGTGCCTTTCCCACCATCCGCGCACTAGCGGTGGCGCCTCACAGGACTTCACAGCTGCAGGGAGTAACCGTATCTTCATCGGCGATAACCTCGATGCCCTCAAGCACCTGCACGGTGAGGGCTTTCGCGCAGACATCATTTATATCGACCCGCCATATAACACGGGCAAGGATTTTATCTTCCGGGATAATTTCCGATCCCGGCGTCACATGAACTCGAAGAGCTATGCCCAGTGGCACTCCGAGTGGCTCTCCCTGATGCTGCCCCGCTTGATCTTGGCACGAAGTCTGCTGCGTAGCAGCGGATTTCTCTTCGTCTCCATCGGTGAGTTTGAGTGCGCTAACCTGCGCAAGGTTCTCGATGAGGTATTCGGGGAGGAAGCCTTCGCAGGCCAGTTCATCTGGAAGAAGGCCGGTACGGGCAAGAATGATTCCAAGTACGCCGTAGTCGAGCACGAATATGTCTTGTGCTACGCAGCCTCGCCGGATAATCCGGGCTTTAACGTGGACTTCGGTGCGCGGCCTACCACCAAATACAACCACAGCGATGAGCGGGGCAACTATTCACTAGTTCGCCTCGATTCCAAGACGCTGGGATACTTGCCCACCCTTGACTTTCCCATCAGAGGGCCGGATGGCCGGGAGTACTGGCCGGATCAACCCGGCGAAGGGGAAAAGGTAGCGCGGTGGCGGTGGGGACGAGACAAGGTTGCCCACAATCACGCAGACTTGGTCTTCCGCCGGGGTTTTGTCTACACCAAGAACTATGAAAAGAAAGGTGCGCGGCCGCGCTCCATCCTCGATGGGGAGCGCTTCGGCGTCACGCGCACTGGTAGGCGTGACGCGGAGGAGGCTTTAGGCTTGGCAGGCGTCTTCGACTTCCCCAAACCGGTGCGCCTTATCAAGCATCTCATCGCCATCGGTGCAGGTTCTGACGCGGTTGTCCTCGACTTCTTTGCAGGCTCGGGCACCACCGCACAAGCGGTAGTCGAGCTCAACGCAGAAGATGGCGGAACCCGCAGTTTCCATTTAGTACAAATCCCCCAGCCCACTCATCCCACGAGCACTGCGGCCCGCGCCGGATTGGAGGACCTCGCGCAGATCTGTATAGCGCGGGTGGCCGCACTACCTGGCGCTAGTTTCGACACGTGGGGCCAGGCGCCGATAGCTCCCGCAGGCTAGGTTTGCTGCGTTCCACTGGGCCGGCCGGGAATGCCGAAGAAATCGAGGACTCGGTCGGTGGCAAAACCTTTGCCGACTTCCTGGTCTTTGTCATATTCGCCACCCGGCCACACGTGCCCGCCGCCGGCGATACGAATGTGTTGGAGCGGCTCCTCGCAGTTAGTCCAGTTGAGCTCTAGTGCATTGTTAACTAGGCGGCTGGTGCGCACCCCGCCGGTGCAGCGATTACGCTTGGCGTCTTGCTGCATGACCTCGTCGACGGAGTTATAGTGTGTGTCGTGACGAGTTCCGCCGTGGTAGTCCACCACCGGATCATTCGTACCGTGGATATCAAAGCGTGCGACTGGCTCATCAGAGCAGCCTTGGTGAATAGCATCGTAATAGGCGGCAGAAACGGTGCCCACAGCACGGAATACTTCCGGCATTGTGCAGCCCAAGTATGCCGCGAAGCCTCCACCGTTGGACAGGCCGGTGGCAAAGACCCGCGCATCATCCACCCTGTAGGTAGCGCGGATTGTATCGAGAATGTCTGCTACGAATGCCCTGTCCTCCTCACCAGTGGTCTTGGCGTAGGGGGCAGGACTCCAGGCCTTTTCTATCCCTTGGGGATAAGCCACGAGCGCCTCAGCGCTATCGAGCAGGCTATAGGCCTGAGTATTGGCTGCGGTATCCCCTAGACCATGAAAGACCATGACAACGGGCCACTGCTGGTCTTCGCTATAGTCTTTCGGCACGTGCAGAATGTAGTTGCGTCCCGAAGGAAGATTGATGGTCTTCGATTCCCCGGGTCCGGGACCAACCAAAGGAGCGGAGGTAGGGATACCCAGCGCGGAGGCCTTATTCCACTGCCCGGCGGACGCGGCTTCCGTCGGCGCCTCTGCCTTGGCGCAGGAGGCAATGCCGGCGGCAAGCAGGCACAAGGAGATAACGCCGCCCCATGCCCGCGTGGCTTTCTTCATATTTAAGCTCACCATCGTCCTGCTCACTCACGTCCCTTCTGCCACGCCGCCCACAATTCACAATAGCGGCCACCATAATCTAACAGCTGCGAATGGGTTCCTTCTTCTACCACCTGACCATCCTCCATGACCAGCACCCGATCCGCACGCGCTGCCTGATCGAGGCGGTGCGCAACCACCAGCGCGGAGCGTCCACTGGTAACGGCCTGGGCCGCGCCCTCCAATGCGCCAGCGCCCACCGAACCGGCCTCAGCCGTGGCCTCGTCCATGACCACGATCTTCGGATCAAGCAGGAGGATACGCGCCAGAGCCAACTGCTGCGCCTCCACGGGCTCGAGTTGCAGACCGCGTGCCCCGACAACTGTGTCGAGTCCATCGGCCAGTTCCTCGAACCAGCCGGCCCCCACGCGTTGCAGGGCATCTATCATCTCCTCGTCGCTCGCGCCGGGGCGCGCTAGGGCCAAGTCCTCCCTGAGTGTCCCGGAAAACACGTAAACATTTTGGGAGATCATGGCCAGGCGGGCGATGCGCTCGGCGTCGGAAAGCGCCGAAACGCGCACACCATCAACCGTGACCTCTCCCGAATCTGGCACCCGCATTCCCGCCAACAACGCCGCCACGGTGGTCTTCCCCGCACCGGAAGCGCCGACAAGCGCCACTGTCTGACCAGGATTGATGTCCAGGCTGAGGTCTTTGACCGCCCAGCCCTTGTCGTCGTATCGGAAGGAAACATCATCCATGCGGGCCCTGCCACCCGGAGCGGGAGCACCAGAGGCAGGAGTGGGAAGCGGGGGATCCGCCACGACGCCCACAATGCGCGCGAGGGAGGCATAGCCTGACTGAATGGTATCGAGCACCCGCATCAGCCCCATGAGCGGCCCACGCAGCCGTATGAGCATGAGCATCGCAGCAGTTACCGCGCCCACGCTCAGGGCACCGGATTGCACAACTAGGTAGCCAATGATGAGGCCGGTAGAAAGCATCAATAGTTCCACCGTGGTCAGCCACAGCTGCAGCACCATCATCGTGCGGCGGGCATGATAACCATGCTTGACGACGGTGCTTGAAGCCTCACGGATGCGCTCGTGCATCAGCGGCTCCATACGATAGGCACGCACCGTATGGCGTCCACGGATGGCCTCCAACACGCGCCGGGCTCGATCCGCCATGGCAGCACGCTCGTTGGCATAGCGCTGCGGGGCTGCCTTGAGGTAGTTGCGTGCCGCCAATGCGTAGACCGGCACCGCGCAGGCAACGACGAGGAGGAAACGCCAGTCCATGGCGACCAGCGCCACGGCAGTAGTCACGATGGCGAAAGCCGAACTAGCGAGTACCGGAACAGTCTCTGTAACCGCAGAGGAAAGCTCTGCCACGTCATCCGTGGAGCGTGAGACCAAGTCACCCGAACCTGCTTCCTCAACGCGATGGGCAGGTAGACTCAACGCCGTGCCGACCATCTCCTCGCGCAGGTTGGCGATAATTCGCTCCGTCATGCGTGAGAGCACGTAGAATCCGGCGGCGGAAAAAGCTGCGGCCGCCACCGCTGCTGCGATGAGTCCTCCTGCAATTGAACCTAGAGCTGCAAACAGGCCCTGAGCGGGCTCGCCCGCCGCGATAACCTCATCAACTATCTTTCCCAGCTGCAGAGGAATCATAATATTGGCCGCAGCACCGAGTGTGAGCAGCGCTAAGGCTAGGAAAAAGCGCCGACGCGCGCCGGGCAGGTGGGAGAGCTGCTGGCCTACTACGCGCCACACCTGTGACCATTGGGCGGTGGGAAAACGCATCTACATGGCTCCTTTCGCAACAGCACACCAGGCCGGAGCCGAGGTGTAGACAATGGTGGACTTGTCTGCCCGGGCCGCACTAACACGCGCAGCAATGGTCTGCTCCGTGACGGAATCGACGGCGGTGGTCGGATCCTGCAGGATAAGCACTTCCGGGTCCGCGGCTACTGCCCGTGCCAGAGCCACGCGTTGGCGCTGGCCACCTGACAGGCTTCCTCCGTTCTCCCCTACCTGGCGCTCCAAACCTCCTGGAATATCTTCCGCCGCTGCCGCATACAGTGCGCGCTGGGCCACGTCATACTCGGGGTGAATATTGTCTTGGATGCTGCCTTCAAAAAGGTCGGCCGAGTGCGGGGAGACGATGAAGCGCTCGCGCGGGAGATAGATGAGATTTTCCGGAACGTGGTCCTTGATGACCGTGATTCCTGAATCTAATGCCGGTTCGGAAGGCTGCCCATGGCTAACGGGAGGGCTAAGAAGCACATCCGTGATCCGCCTCGCGCTGGCCTGCGCCGCCGCCCACCGCGAGGCGATGTTCTTGCCCATCATGGTCATCGGCGTGATGACGAACTGTGTCAAGCCAACAACAGTGATGAGTTCACCCACGCTCATGCGCGAGCTTAGGGCTAGCGCGCCAGCGGCTAGGGCCACGGCAATGACGTAGATGGAACCGGTGGCATCGGTGGTGGCGTTGAGGCGGGCACGCGCGCCGTTGGCCTCCACCGTTTTCTCATAGGCCTCATCAGAAACGCTCTGGTAGCGACCACGGACCGTATCGATGGCTCCCAAGCCCTTCAGGATGCGCAGGCCTTGGACCACATCAGTGGCCATGGCAGAGGCCCGTGCCAGGGCAGCCTGCCTGCGAGTGGAGCGTTTACGCAAGGGTTTTGCCGCCCGCAGTGAAATCCACACCACCAGCGGTCCCCCGAGGAAAATCGCTATGCCCAGCCAGATATTGATACGAGCAGTCATGACAGCGACATAGACAATCGCACACACTTCCGCGACGGGAAACACTGTCATCAAAACGGCATCTGCAACGCGTTGCGTATCCGAGGAGGCGATGGACAATAGCTCCCCCGCTGTCCGGCGCTGTCCCGCCATGCCGCGGGGGTCTTGGATGCGATCAGTGACCTCCATGCGCAGGTCATGTCCGATGACCAGCATGGCCCTGCTGAAGAAACCGCGTCCCCACCAGGCTGCCAAGGCATTGACGGCGAATACGGCCACCAAAATTAGCAGCCATTTTACTAGAGAACTGACCTCTCCACGCGCAATAGCATCATCGATGGCGCGCCCCACGATCACTGGCGTTACTCCGTTGCAGAGAAAAGAGATCGACATGAGGACAGCCGCTGGAATGGTCCACGACCGACGCGAGAACACGGTTTTGAGAAGCCAGCGGGGATCGTCGGGTGCAGGAAGTGTCGGCATGGTAGACCATTGTATTTCACGCTAAGTTATAACGCGTATGTCGACTCACGTGCCCAATACTGCCCACTTCCCCAGCTACCGAAAACCCTCGGAGAAAGAGGGCCCGAGCTTTGGCGATCCCAGCCTGCGCCAGCGCTCTGCGCAAGCATTTCGCGCTGGCGCGGATACCTACGATGACGTTCGCCCCGGCTATCCGCAGGAAGTCGCAGAACTCATCATCGGTGCTAGAACTGTGCTCGATGTAGGTGCCGGAACGGGAAAGTTCACGGCCACGCTGCGTAATGAGCGGGTCTTTGCTTGCGAGCCTTCTGGAGACATGGCGCGTGTATTCCGCCAGCGCCTTAACTACCCGCTGTGGAGGGCCACCGCAGAAGCAACCGCGCTGGCCCCAGATTCCCTCGACGCCGTGGCCTGCGCGCAGACGTGGCATTGGGTCGATGTCGCTGCCGCCAGCACCGAATTCGACCGAATTCTCCGCCCCGGCGGTGTGATCCTTTTAGCTTGGAATACTTTGGCGGTAGAGGATGATCCCTGGATCTTGCGCTTGGCCCGCATCATGCACTCCGGCGATATTCAGCGCCCCGGCTTCTTGCCAGAGGTGTCCAAGCCCTGGCGCATAGATAACACCCTGCGTCTAAAATGGGACCACCTCTTAAGCCCAGCCCAGCTGCATGCACTCATGCATACCCGCTCTTATTGGCTGCGCAACTCTGCGCGCATCCGCGAACGCATGACGAATAACCTCAATTGGTACCTCTACGAGCACATGGGTTTTAGTGAGGAAGAAAAACTGCACATCCCGTACCGGACGGATGCTTTCGTCTTGGTACGGGAAGAATAAGGCAGCGCACTGGTGCGCGGCCGGCGGAAGAACTTAAAGCAATACCTGCGCCAAGATGGAACCCACAACGCAAGAGGTGAATACCGAGATCGCTCCCGGGATGATGAAGGAGTGGTTGATAACGAACTTGCCAATCCGCGTGGTTCCTGTCCGGTCGAAGCCGATACAAGCCAGGTCCGAGGGATAAGTCGGCAGAATGAAGTAGCCGTAGGCCGCACCGTAGAAGCCGACGATGACCGCTGGGTCAATGCCGAGAGACAAGCCAATGGGGGCAATGGCAACGAGCGCAGCAGCCTGAGAGTTAACCAGTTTGGACACGATGAGTAGGACGATTGCGTAGGCCCAAGGCGCCGCCTGCACAATGCCTCCCAGGCTGGACTCGAGGGCGTCGATGTGCGCCTCGAAGAAGGTATCAGCCATCCACGCCACACCGAACACGGAGAATACTGCGGTCATGCCGGCCTTGAACACCGGGGTGGAAGCAATCTTCTTATTATCTACCTGGCAGAAGATGAGGATCACGGCGCCGGCTACCAGCATGACCATCTGGATGACCAAGTTCATGGACAGGCGCTTCATCTCTCCATCCGCGTCCGGGAAGGATGGGCGCAAGGCGTCAAAGGCTCCGAGAATGACCACGACTGCAATCGCGGTGAGGAATACTACTACCGCTCGCTTGGCAGCGGGCGGAAAGACCTTACCCAGCAAAGACTCGCCCGACTCCGCAATGTGGGAGGCAAACTCTGGGTCCTTCATCCGTTCCTGGAAAGCAGGATCCTTGTCCAAGTCTTTGCCACGACGCAAAGACCACAATGCGGCCAAGATGACGCCTGAAAGGGAGGCCGGAATGGCCACCATGAGAATCTGCGGAATCGAATAGGAGACGTGGGTGACCCCTGCGTCCTCGGCGATGATGGAGGCGAGGGAGACCGTAGCCACCGAGACCGGCGAGGCAGTAATACCCATCTGCGCGGAGGTCGAGGCCACCGCCATGGGGCGCTCGGGGCGAATGCCCTTCTTCAAGGCAATATCCTCGATGATGGGAAACATGGTGTAGACCACGTGGCCAGTTCCACAAAGCACGGTAAGGAACCAGGTGGTCAGTGGGGCGAGGATAGTGATCCTCTCCGGGTGTGCACGCAGTATTCTTTCCGCGAACTGCATCATCACGTCAAGTCCGCGGGCCTGTTGGAGCGTAGCCGCACAGCCGATGACCGCGATGATGGTGAGCATGACGTCGACGGGTGGTTTGCCGGGCGGCAGCCCAAAGACGAATACCATGATGAGCAGGCCGATGCCGGAGATAAGACCAAGGCCAAGCCCGCCGTACCTCGTGCCCAAGAGCAGGGCTCCGAGGATAATGATGATCTGCAAGACGATCGCAACGCCGGAGGTTGGATCGAGGAGCGAGGCTAACATGAGAAGCCTTTCTAGATTGATAGCACTATGGCTGACTTCTCAAGATTAGCTATCCAAAAGCATTGCACACGAGCGAAAACCCGTGTTAATAATCACAGGTTTGAACCAGCGAATTAAGACCCGGGTTTTGCTATTATGCCTGCATAACGCACGTACTGTTAGCGCATGTGCTTAACGCTACTGCCTTAGCGCCGCCCCTTCTTATTGCGGCGCTCGCGCACGCGCACGGCAATGCGTACGGGTGAACCATGGAAGCCAAAGCGCTCGCGGAATTTGCGCTCAAGGTAGCGCCGATAGCCCGCATCGAGGAATCCTGTGGTGAACAAGACGATTGTCGGTGGCTGGGTGGAAGCCTGCGTGGCAAAAAGAACGCGCGGCAGACGGTTATTCTTCATCGGCGGAGGATTCGCAGCAATCGCCTCGCGCATCCAGTTATTCAACTGGCCAGTAGAAACACGCTGATCCCAGCTCTCTAGAGCCTCGATCATTGCGGGTTCCAGGCGCTGGAGGGCGCGACCAGTCTCGGCCGAGATATTGACGCGAGAGACCCATGGCAGGTGGGTAAGCTGTTCGTCGATCTCGCGGTCCAAGTAATAGCGGCGGTCCTCATCCATGAGGTCCCACTTGTTAAAGGCGATGACGAGAGCCTTGCCAGCCTCGAGCACCATGTTGAGCACCCGCTGGTCCTGCTCGGAGATTTCCTGAGAGGCGTCGATAAGCATGATGCACACCTCAGCCGCGTCAATAACTCCGCGCGTGCGCAGAGATGCGTAGTACTCGTGGCCTTGCGCATTGTTGACCTTCTTGCGCAAGCCCGCGGTATCAACGAACCTCCACAGCTGCTTATCCAGCTGCACGAGCGAATCGACTGGGTCCACAGTGGTGCCCGCAACGTTGTCCACCACGGATCGTTCCTCGCCGGTGAACTTATTCAGTAGCGAAGACTTGCCCACATTGGGCTTGCCCACCAAGGCCACGCGGCGCGGGCCGGACGTAATAGACGGCGAGCGCGGCTCTTCTGGGAAGCTCCGCAGCACCTCATCGAGCACGTCCGCGCCACCGCGACCGTGCTGTGCCGAAACCGGCCATGGATCCCCCAGGCCGAGCGCGTAGAACTCGGCAACATCCGCATACTGGCTATCCGAGTCAAACTTATTGGCCACGAGGATGACCGGAACCGAGGACTTGTGAAGGCGACGAGCCATGACCGCATCCGTCTCCGTGATTCCGACCTTGGTATCAACCACCATGACGATGACGTCCGCGGTCTCCATGGCGACCTCAGCCTGACGCGCAATGGCGCGGTGAATGCCCTTGACGTTGGGATCCCAGCCACCGGTGTCTTGAACCAAGAAGCGCTGACCGTTCCACTCGCCCACATATGAGATGCGGTCACGGGTGACTCCTGGATGGTCCTCGACAACGGCCTCGCGTCGGCCCAGGAAACGGTTAACCAGGGAGGACTTGCCCACGTTCGGGCGGCCAACAATAGCCACCGTGGCAAGGTGCTCCTCGGTATGGTTGTCACCTTCGAAGCCAAGGGTTTCAGAGAGGCGCTCCCACTCTTCCTCAGTTAGAGCCTCTGGGGGCTCGTTGCCGTCTTCATCGGCGTAGTCTTCATCAAAATCATCGCCGAACTCGGGCTCTCCGAATTCGGACTCGTCGAAATCCGATTCGTCGAAGTCAAATTCAGTGGCATCGAAATCAGAAGCCGCCCAGCGACCGCTGGAGGTCTCTACTACTTCCTCATCGAGCTTTCCTACTGGGTAGTGAAACTCGGTCTCTTTTTCCTCCGCATGTGGACGGGAGGTCTCCGGTGTGGGCTGTTCAGCGCCGTGTGCGTCATGATTGGACATGTACGGACTCCTTAACAATATCGATGAGGGCGTTGAGAACCTCGGCGGGGCTCATGGAGGAGGTATCTACGATGACTGCGTCTTCTGCAGGGCGCAGCGGTGAGGTTTCGCGCGTGGAATCAGCCTCGTCGCGCCGGATGACATCGCGCAAGACGGTGTCAAAGTCAGCAGGAATACCGGCGGCCACGTTTTGATCGTAGCGACGCTGCGCACGCACCTCGGCGGAGGCGGTCATATAAGCCTTGGCGGGGGCTTGAGGGAGCACGACAGTACCAATGTCGCGCCCTTCTACCACGGCACGGTGGGCTTCATGGGCCAGCTTGCGCTGCAGGTTGACTAGGTTCTCACGGACCTCCGGGATGGCGGAGACGGCCGAGACGTTACGGGTGACCTCGTCTTCGCGGATGACCCGCGAGACGTCTTCGCCAGCAAGCAAGACCGACGTGGAATCCGGATCCTCGGAGACCTCAAGGGGGAGATCCGCTGTGGCTTCGATGACGCGGGCGACGTCGCTCGGGTCCACGCCTGCACGCAAGACGGCTAGTGTAGCCACCCTGTACATGGCGCCGGTGTCGACATACTTGGCATCCAGTTGCTTCGCCAGAGCACGGCAAGTGGTGGACTTTCCGGTTCCAGAAGGCCCGTCGACGGCAAGGATGAGCCCGCCATTGGGCATGTTGGAATACATTACATCCCCACCTCCTTGTACAGGCTGGTCAGCTCGTTGGAGTTAAGCGCACGCATGCCACCGGGCTTCATATCCCCCAGCTGGACGGTATGCAGCTTGGTACGCACGAGGCGCTGCACAGGGTAGCCAGCCTCCTTGAGCATCCGGCGCACGATGTGCTTTCGGCCCTCGTGCAGTTCGATCCTCACCAGAGAAAAGCCTTGGTTCTTATCGATGATCTGGACGAAGTCCGCTTTCGCGGGGCCATCCTCGAGCTCGATGCCTTCCTTGAGCTCGCGGACCAACTTCTTGTTGGCCTCTCCCAAGACGGTGGCCAGATAGGTCTTTTTGATCTCGTACTTAGGGTGCATCAGGCGGTTCGCCAGCTCCCCATCGTTGGTGAGCAGCAACAAGCCTTCGGTATCCGCGTCAAGGCGCCCGACGTGAAAGAGTCGCTGGCCGGCGGCCACCTTGTCAGCGACAACGTCGCCCACACAGGGGCGGCCCATCTCATCATCCATGGTGGATTGCATCCCCCGTGGCTTGTTGAGGATGAAGTACTGGTGGTTTTCGTTTACGTTGATGCGAACGCCGTCAACGCGAATGACGTCCTTGTTCGGATCGACGCGCACACCTTGCTTGACCACTATCTGGCCATTGACTTCGACGCGGCCAGCATCGATGAGGATCTCAGCGTGGCGGCGGGAGGCTACTCCTGCCTTGGCCAGCACCTTCTGCAGGCGTTCGCCCTTAGCGGAGGCGCCTTTGTCCTCTACCAGCCAGTCCGCACCCAAGTCCCGGGCTACGGAGTCTGCGGTTGCGCTTCCGGCGGAGCGCTTATTTTGTTTGACATGTTGATGACGTGCCGGCTTGGCATTAGAAAGAAGCATGTCACTATCACGCTTCTTCTTTTCCGGTGTGCCGTCGCGGCGAGCGGGTGGGGTCACAAGAGTGTCCTTTTCACTTGAAAATATGCAGTTACTCGGGAAATGATAGCACTTCAGCGTGATTTTCCTGCATCACTGAAGCCCCCCGGCTGAGTACTCGCCGCAGCCTCCGGCTTAGAACTCTTCCTCGATGGCGTCGATGTCAGGAAGCAGAGGCGCTAGTTCTGGCAGCCGGTCGAGGGAATCGATTCCCAAGAGCTCCAGAAAGAGCTCAGTTGTCTCATAACGGTGGGCGGAGCCAGAATGCTCTTCTTGCGGGAGCTCGCGAATAAGCCCGCGCAAAGTAAGGGTGCGCATGACCCCATCGACGTTGACTCCGCGGACGGCGGCTACCTGCGCGCGGGTCACCGGCTGCCGGTAAGCCACAATGGCCAAGGACTCTAAAGCGGCGCGGGAAAGCTTAGTCTGCGTGCCATCGAGCAGGAATGCTTCGACGGCATCTGCATTGTCCTTGCGGGTATAAAAGCGCCAACCCTCGGCGGTTTCGCGCAGGTCAATTCCGGAGCCGCGTTCCTCCAACTCACGCCGAGTCGAGCGAAGCAAGTCACTGACTTCCCCAGTCGATATATCCAGCGCGCGAGCAAGTTCTTCGACAGAGGCAGGGGAATCGATGACAAGGAGAACAGACTCCAAGCGCGAGCGTTGCTGAGAGATGAGCGGCAATTCCATAGCTAGATACTCTACCTCGCGTTCGGGCAAGCGCCCCCGTCTAATCCCAATTGGCGGCGGCTACCACCGCCGGATCAACCACTAAGCCGGTCCAGCTCAGTTCCAGTGGGCCTAGGGACTCGGCCTGCCTGGCTTCCACGGCCTTGGCCTTGTAGAGCTCGAGGAGTGCTAGGAAGCGCCCCACCACTTCCATCGAACGCGTGCAGTCCGCATTGAGCTCGGAGAAGTCCTGCCACACTCCCCTTCCGAGAATGCGCAGGGCGCTCAGCAGCTTTCCCGCCTGCTCGGGAACCGATACTTCTACCTGGTGAATGTGACCTACTCCCACTTCCTCCGGGGGCCGCGGCCGAAATGCCGCCGCGGCAAGCTCAGCGAAGGAGCCCGGCGTGTGTCCGAGACTAACCGGCGGGAGAAGATCCGCGAACTCTTTCTCTATTCCCACCGCCCGCGGATAGGCGTGGCGCGCTTCCCGTTGCCACTGCGCGAAGAGATCCGCAACCTGCTTGTAGGCTCGGTACTGGAGCAAGCGCGCGAAAAGCAGATCACGAGATTCTAGGAGCTCGAGATCCCCCAAGTCATCGACCTCGCCACGCGGCAGAAGGCGTGCCGCCTTGAGATCGAGCAGGGTTGCGGCGACGAGCAAAAACTCCGTGACCTCGTCCAAATTCGCGGCAGTCCCCAACTGGCGGGTATAGGACACGAACTCATCGGTCACTTCCGACAGGGCAACATCAGTGATATCGAGGCGCCTCGATTGAATAAGCTGGAGCAGCAGATCGAAGGGGCCTTCGAAGTTGCGCAGCGCAATGCGAAAGCCCGTGATCTCCGGCTGGACTACCTCTGACACCGCGGTACCTTAGGCACCGGCACGCTCGATGACTTCTTTAGCGAGGTTACGGTACTGCTGCGCTGCCTGCGAATGCGGCGCCCATGTGGTGATGGGTTCGCCGGCCACGGAGGTCTCTGGGAAACGCACCGTGCGGGTGATAACGGTGTCGAACACTCGATCCCCGAAGTACTCTACGACGCGGGACATGACCTCGCGCGCGTGCTTGGTGCGGCGATCAAACATCGTGACGAGGATGCCCATGATCTCCAAGTCGAAGTTGATGCGCTCCGAGACCTTCTCCACCGTGTCCGTGAGCAGAGCGAGTCCACGGAGCGAAAAGAACTCGCACTCCATTGGGATGATGACTCCTTGCGAGCAGGCCAAGGCATTGACGGTCAACAGTCCAAGGGAGGGCTGGCAATCAATGATGATGAAGTCATAGTCTCGACGAACCGGACGCAGAGCGCGCGCCAGCGTATGCTCACGGCCTACCTCGTTGACGAGCTGGATCTCTGCGGCCGAAAGATCGATATTGGCCGGAACGAGATCCAAGTCAGGCACAGAGGTGTGCTTGATCGCCGAATGGATAGAGGTCTGACTATCGAGCATGACGTCATAGATAGTGTCCTCGATTTCATCATGCGCGAGGCCCAGTCCGGCCGAGAGCGCACCTTGCGGATCGAGGTCAACGAGGAGGACTTTGCGCCCCATCTCCGCCAAGCAAGCACCCATGTTGATGGTGGAGGTGGTTTTGCCAACGCCGCCTTTTTGGTTACACATGGAGATGATGGTGGCGGGGCCATGCTGCGCCAGCGGGGCAGGTTCCGGCAGTTCGCGGATGGGGCGACCAGTTAGCCCTACCTGCGTGTCTGCGGCCGAAAAAAGTCCCTCATCATTCACAGTCATACCTGCTTCCTTGACCATTGGTTCTTCGCTGCGCCTAGCCGCCCCTAGATAGCCCTAAACAGCGCTAGTTAAAAGCCTCAATAAACCCAGCTTACAACGTTGTTATTTTAGACTACCCTCTACCCTACCTGCAGATCGATCCTATTCGGGGATCAAGGCATAGTCCTTTACCTAAACACTTCTCCGTGAACAACCCAACCTGCACTCTAGGCCCGCGGATGTGCGGTATGCCAGACCTCACGCAGTGAATCGGCGGAAACATGCGTATAAATCTGAGTCGTGGTCACTGAGGAGTGTCCCAGGAGCTCCTGGACAGTACGCACATCCGCACCGCCCTCCAGAAGATGAGTGGCAAAGGAGTGACGAAGTGTGTGCGGCGAAATAGACTTACCCAAGCCCGCGCGCTGGGCGGCGCGCTTGAGTACTACCCATGCACTTTGGCGAGAAAGCGGCCCGCCACGGGTATTGAGAAACAGGGCAGGCGTCTTGCCACGGCTTAGAACGGGCCGCGCGCGCACGAGGTAGTGAGAAATCGCCGCTTGGGCCTTGGAGCCGATGGGAACGATGCGTTCCTTGTTCCCCTTGCCTGTTAGCCGAAGGATTCCATCGTTATCGCTAACATCGTCGACCGTGAGATCCGTGGCCTCAGAAATCCGCGCGCCCGTGCCATACAGCACTTCCAGCAGAGCCCTATCGCGCACATCCACCGCGGTGGCGGCGTCGCCGCTAGGCGTGGCTTCGATAAGCGCGGCAACTTCGGCGATGCTCAAGGTCTCAGGCAGGTGCTGGGCAGGGCTGGGTGGCGCGACGTCCGCGGCCACGTCACGCACGATGACGCCCTCGGCAAGGGCAAACTTATGGAGACCGCGGGCGACGATAAGCGCCCGGCTGGCCGACGATGCGGCCAAATGGGAGCGCAAGTGCGCCAGATAAGCCTCGACGTGCTCGCGCCCCACTGCTGACAAATCTTCTATCCCTGCATCGGCCAGCCAGTCCAGGTAGCGGCGCACGTCACGCCGGTAATTGCTCACCGTATTGGGCGAGGCCCCCTTTTCCACGACAAGGTGGTTAAGCCACGTCGTGGCGATGTGCCCCGCTGCGCTCGCGCGGGAGTCGCCCCCGCCGCTGTCGTGCCGCGTCACTTCTTTTTAAGGTCAGGCCCGGGACGCCGCTTTGCCATCGAGGTTGGACGCAAAGGAAAGGGCACATCAGTGCTACGGGTTGCGCGACCGCCGCGCAGTACTGCATAAGTGGCTAGAATGCCCACACAGGCAATGGAATTGACTATTTCCCCCGCCAGCACGCGGTTGACTGCCTCGTCGAGGTCAACCCAGGCGAAGGTCATATCCTGTTCTTCGTCACCGGTGTCATGGAGCTTGTCCACTATACTTAGATCGCGGGCGAGGAAGATCCTCACCGCTTCTTCGCTAAAACCGGGCGAGGTAGCGATATCTGAGAGCACCTCCCAGCGCTTAGCCTGCAGTCCGGCCTCTTCCTGCAGCTCGCGTTTAGCACCGGTGAGCTCGTCCTCGCCTTTGATATCGAGGAGCCCCGCGGGCAGCTCCCACAGGCGCGTACCCAATGGGCGGCGGTACTGATAGACCATCGCCACGCGCTCATTTTCATCGACCGCCACAACAGCCACGGCGCCCAGATTTTCCACGACTTCGCGGGACGCCACGCGCCCTCCCGGCATGAGCACCTCGTCGCGGCGCAGCGCGATGACGGGGGCGTCGACCAAAAGCGTGGAATCTACCACCTCGAAATTATGAGACATATTAGGCGTCCTTCGGGAACGCAGGGGTAGCTGAGTTTGCAGAAGGCGCGGAGCCATAGGCTCCGGAAGATCCATCTAGTTGTTCCTTCACCGCAAGTACCGTAGCCAGGCGGGAGGAGGCGCGATCAATGGAGTCCACCGTGGAGACCTTGGTCCCCCCAGCGCGGAGCTTTCCGATGACCCGTTCCTCGCCGGCCTGCTCCACGCGCCCGGCCACCACCGTGGAACCGGCGGTATTCTCTAACTGCGTAGCTAGCTTGGCTAGGGTATCGGTATAATAGCCGTCCGATCCCCTGCCTGTGACGATGACTATTGCCTGCGCTGGGAGGATGGTTTCGTCCTCGTAATCAATGTATCCCGCCTCGCGCAGAGCCTGCAGCAAGGTGGCGCGCTCCTTGGATGTTGCCAGCGGCTCGGTGGTTTTGGGATCCATAAACAGTCCCGCCCCCAATGCCTCGCCGGCGTGGGTTCCCGCATCGCGCGAATCCGTGCTCAGCTGGGCGCCTGCGGGCAGGGTCGAAGAAACCAAAGAAAGGATTTTATCCGAGTTCTCTTGACGGAAGAAGTCCTCCGTCAGGCGGATAGAGCCCGCCTCCTGCGCATCAGCAGCACGCAACAGGTTCTTGACCGCGTCGACATCTCCGTCGACGGCTTCGGCTGTACTAAGAACCAGTACGGGACGCTGCGCTAGCGATCCGTCCACGATCTTGGGGGAAAGCTCATTGATAACGGAGTCGCTCGCACCGTTTTGATTCTGGTAAATCTGGTTTTCTTGCAGTGCCCTACGGTGTTCCTCCCGGATGGAGGATTCTCCGCCGGCTCCACCGGCGCTAACGGTGGGCGAGATGGCGAATACCCCGAGCGCAACCCCCAAAGCAGTTCCAAGCCCTAGGCCAGCAACAACAAAGGCTGCGACAGACTTGCTCTTAGCCATTTACTTGAACCACCCTTGCACCGTCAGCGCCAAGTTATTCCAGGTATCAATGAGGTTTTGGGCAAAGCCTTCGCTGCCACCTAGACCGACAATGACAATGATGACTGCGATGGCAACCAGGATGCTCAGCAGCGCCCACAGCCAGGCGATCTTTCCGCTAGCCGGTGCCGAATAGAGGTTGATTACGGTGTCTGCATCCACCAGGCGCGTTCCCGCCTTAAGCCGCGAGAGCATCGCCGCTGGGGTGGCGCCTTCCTTGTTCGCGAAGATATCATCCAAGTCCACTGCTGCGCCCGCCTGGACGATCATCAAAGCCCCATGATAATCGGCGAGCAACAAAGCAAGGTCGGTGGCGGAATCCGTGGCGGCGGGGAAGGTCATGGCGCCGATTCCAAGGTCTTGGATCCGCTCTAGGCCTTCGGCGGTTCCGTCCGGATCCGCGGGGAGAATGACTCTTGCTCCGCAGCGCAGCGTCTCCGCACTCACCTTCGCGGGATCACCCACGATGAAGTCAGGCTTATAGCCTACCTCCATGAGAGTATCCGCGGCCTCGTCTACCGCGATGATGATGGGCTCGTACTCGCGGATGAAGTTGCGCAGCAGAGCTATCTTGTGGCGGTGATCTGGGCTCGGAGACACCAGTACCACCTTGCGCCCGGCCATCTCGACGCCGGATTCCGGTACCCCGAGGCCGTCGATAAGCAGCGGCCCCTCCGACTGAATGAACTCTGTGGCATTGCCAAAGTAGGCCTCCATGTGGTCCATGAGCTCACGCTGCGCGGAGGTGAAACGCGACTCCGCCGCCTCCCTATCGACCACGGCGCCGGATGCAATTTCTTTCTCCCCGAGAAACACGCCACCCTCGTCGCTGAGACGGGCCTTCTTGCCGTCTTTAAAGCTGCTTACGAAGTCCTCGCCGACGTTTTCCACGAGAAGTACGTCCGCATCGAGGAGCATGTGGGGCCCATAATTGGGAATGGATCCGGTGCTAAACTCCGCCACGTTAATGACAGCTGCCGGCTGCAGATCGACCAGCGTCTGCGCCTCCTGGCGGGAGATATTTGCGGCGTTAATGACGGCGAAGTCACCAGCGGAGAACTTCTTCAGGCCCTTTCCGCCCGGCGTGCAATCACGCAGCGTACCCTGCGTGCCGGAGAGATCGGAGTTTCGGGAAAACAGACTCATGGCCTCTATTGTGAACTCCACACGCGGCAAACTGTGGAAGGCGCGCGGAGGAGGCAGACTGCTACTTCAGCTTCTCAACCTCAGACTGGGCGCGCTCAAAAAGCTCAGCGGCGTGGGCGCGGCCAGTCTCAGTATCATCGAGACCCGCCAACATGCGCGCCAGCTCCTCTACCCGCTCAGCCCGGCTGAGGGGAGAGAGCTCCGAGGTCGCATCCTCTTTGGCCACGTGCAGATGACTATCCGCATACGCCGCCACCTGTGGCAGGTGGGTGACCACGATGACCTGGTTATGGACTGCAAGGCGCGCTAGACGACGTCCGATTTCCACCGCAGCACGTCCACCCACACCGGCATCAATCTCATCGAAGACCAGGGTTTCCTCTCCCTCACCGCTCATCACGACCTCAAGTGCCAGCATGACGCGAGAGAGCTCACCACCAGAGGCAGCGGAAGCCAGGGGCTTATCGTTGAGTAGAAACTCCGCCTCATCCGCCCCCGAGCGAGAGTACTTGGAGCGCCGCAACGCCACGGTCAGAGTGGAGTTCTGCATGGCCAGGCCATGCAGTTCTGCGGTGACCCTTTCCCCGAGTGCCTCAGCCGCCGCAGTGCGCGCCTTACTCAGTTTCTTCGCAGCCTTAATCATCTCGGACTCAGCCTCCGCGACCTGTGCTTTGAGCTCACCCAGGGCTTCAGTTGAGGTATCGAGACTCTCGAGCTGGCGTGCCGCCTGGTCCCTCCACGCAATGACGCCGTCGATATCGCCCGCGTACTTGCGCGTTAAGGATTTCAAGTCCTGCTGCCGCTGGAGTGAGACCTCCAGCAGATTCGGGTCAGCGGGCAAGTTCTCAAGGTAGCCGCCGAGCTCGGAGGAAATATCTGAAAGCTGCGCGTTGATGTCGCCTAGGTGCTCGCCTAATTGCCGCAGCAGCTCATCGCTCGATCCAGAAAGCGCAGCCTCCGCCCTGCCCAGCACTGTGGAGGCGCCCGACTCGCTGGCGCCGGAGAATTCCTCCGCGCCGTCGATAGCCGCGAGAGCGCTGCTGGCGGATTCTCGCAGAGCATCTACGTCCTGCAGCCTGCGGATCTGGGAGACGAGTTCGCTGTCCTCCCCCGGTCGTGGTGCAACCTCCTCTATCTCATGCAACGCGAACTTGAGGCGATCTGCTTCCTGCGCCATCTCTCGGCGAGACTGGGTGCGGGACTGGTAGTCCTTGGCTAAGCGGCGCCACCTCAAGAAGGCTTCAGTATAAGCCTCGCGCACCTGGGCCGTCGCGGGATCAAAGCGATCAACCGCCTCTAGCTGCTGCTCCGGAGCGAGCAAACGCAACTGATCATTTTGGCCATGTACGGTAATCATCGCGGCGGCAAACTCGGAGAGTTTTGCAGCCGGTACCGCCCTGCCGCCCAGGTAGGCCTTCGATCGGCCCGCAGCCGAAACCGTGCGGGAGACCAAGTACTCGCCATTCTCGTCGGCTTCTCCACCGACGGACTCCACTAGTTCTTTGACTGCTGGGACCCCGCTGCTAAATCTTCCCTCAACAGCAGCCTTCTTGGCTCCATCCCTGACCCGGGAGGCATCGGCTCGAGAGCCCGCCAACAAGCGCAGCCCGGTAACCACCATGGTTTTTCCCGCACCCGTCTCTCCGGTGAGCACGGTAAGCCCAGAGGTGAGTTCGGCGGTGGAGCGAGAAATGACACCGAGATCTTCGATCGTAATCTCCAATAGCACGTGCTGCCCACTCCTCCTTGTGTGATGGTCAAATTGTGTGACGGGGCGATTTGCAGATCCAAAAGCCGAGCCTAACTCTGCCGGCCCCTCCAGCCTTCGATGGGCAAACGCAATTTCCGGACGAGGCGGTCAGTGAAGGGCTGATCATCAAGGCGCACCCAGCGCACCGGGTGTGCTCCACGCACAGCCTCCACCCTCGCCCCCGGGGGCATGTTGATGCGGCGGAAGCCATCCATGACCACCATGGCGGCGCTGGTATCAGAAGCGGATTCTACCGCAACCTGGGAATCCGGGGAGACTACCAGCGGCTTTGTAAAGAGCGCATGCGCATTGTTGGGCACGACCAAGATGGCGTCTAGCGAAGGCCACAGCACTGGGCCTCCGGCAGAGAAGGCGTAGGCTGTGGAGCCCGTTGGCGTAGAAATAAGCACTCCGTCGCAGCCGAATGCTGATACCGGCCTGCCATCAATCTCCAAAATTGCATCCAAGACCCCGGAACGGTCGAGGTTTTCAATCGAAGCTTCATTGAGAGCCCAGCCACGCTTGAGTAGGTTACCGTCTGCATCAAATACGGATACATCGATGGTGAGGCGATCTTCCACGCCATAGTTACGGTCAATGACCCTGACCAGCGCCCTATCGAGGGATTCAGCGTCCCACTCGGCAAGGAAGCCGACGTGACCGAGATTAATGCCTAGCACAGGGACATCTACCGCGCGGGCGAGGTCCGCCGCCCTCAGGAAAGTGCCATCCCCGCCTAGCACTAGGACAAGTTCACATCCTGCGGCTGCATCCGGCGAGTGCTCCACGTGAGTGAGCTCAGGAAGAACATCCGCCTTTGCACACACGCGCACTGTGATCCCAGCAGCCAGCAGAAGCTCTGCCGCGCGCTTGGCCGCATCCAGGTTATCTGCTCGCCCAGAGTGCGGAACCAATAAAATCTCGCGCATCATCGCGGACCTTCCTCTACTGCCTTTTCCACCAAAGCCTGCAGCGTTTCAGCATCTACAGGCGGGGCTCCCTTTTCGAGCCATAGGAAATACTCTACGTTGCCACTCGGACCGGGCAACGGTGAGGCCACCACGGACTTCACACCCGTGCCGAGGGTCTGAGCGAATGCTGCGATCTCAGCCGTTACCTCCGCGCGAAGCTGCGGGGAACGGACCACTCCGCCGCTGCCGAGACGATCCTTCCCCACCTCGAACTGCGGCTTGACCATGGGCAGCAACCATGCACCCGGCTTGAGACACTCGATGATGGCGGGCAGCACCAGCTTTAAAGAAATAAAGGAGAGATCTCCTACCATGGCGTCGCAGTAGCCCCCACACATGTCGACGGTGAGGTTGCGAATATTCGTACGATCTAAGACCGTGACCCTCTCATCGTTTTGGAGGCGCCACAGCAGCTGGCCATAACCCACGTCAACTGCGATGACCTCCGAGGCCCCTCGCTTGAGGCAGACATCGCTGAAACCGCCAGTGGAGGCTCCCGCATCGAGTACACGCAGCCCTTGGGGCGAGACACCGAAGGAATCCAGCGCCCCGAGCAGCTTATGAGCACCGCGCGATGCCCACTCATCCTCAGGGTTGCTTTCGACCTTGATGGAAACCTCTGGCTCGACGATGGTCGCCGGCTTGAGGGCTTGGAAGCCGCCGACGGTCACCCTTCCGCCCTTGATCATCTCTACTGCTTGCTCCCGCGAGCGAGCGATCTTGCGGCGCACGAGTTCCGCGTCAAGGCGGCGACGTTGGGGGGCCATAAACTACTAATTCTCCTGCAGGGCTTCACGCAGCACGCCGTGCGCTCGCGACAGCTGTTCTAGTTCTTCATTAAGGTCCGCGGCGGGCTCGGCCAAGATGGCCTCGATCTCCGCGCCAACCGTCTCCGGATCCCCGACTTTGCGGGGATCATGAGGCTTTATCGCCATTGGGTTACGGCCTTCTCGGCGAATTCGCTGCGCGGCTGGACGTAACGAGGAGGCTTCGGCATGGCCCACGCCACCTCGAGTACCGTGCGCAGCGCTTGAATCGAGGTGGAATTGTCCTCGCCACCCTGCAATAAAATGTCGAGACCATCGAAACGCGCGGTGAAACCGCCCTGGGCACCCGGTTTAGCCACGGAGCAGGGCAAGGAAAGTTCGTGGAATCCAGCACCGATGAAATTCGGACGCAGGGGTGCCGGGGCCTCAATCAGATCGAGCTCTCCTGAAACACCCGTAAGGACGTGAAAAGTATTCATGGCGGCGGCGTTTCCGCCAGCTATATCGGTATCGAGGCGATCTCCAACAGCCAAGGGCTTCTTGGAGCCAACCTTAGCGGCCGCCAGCTTGAACATTGCGGGCTCAGGTTTTCCGGCCGAAACCGGGTCCACTCCGGTAGCCGAGACTACAGCAGCGACCATCGAGCCATTGCCCACCGCGAGCCCACGCTTGGTGGGAAGAGAAGTGTCCATATTGGAGGCAAAGTAGCGTGCGCCCGCATTGATAGCTAAAGCAGCCTCGGATAGCTGTTTCCACCCGATTTCCGGAGACATCCCTTGGAACACGGCCACAGGCTTGTCATCCGCGCTTGCTACTACGTTAAACCCCGCGTCACGCGCCAGCGCCCGAAAAGACTCTGCTCCAACAACGAGAACCTTCGCACCCGCAGGAAGCTGTTGCGCAGCCAGAGTGAGAACCGCCTGCGCGGAAGTAACGATGTGCTCCACATCGGTTCCAATGCCGATTTTCTCCAGCATATCCGCAACAGCAGCTGGACTGCGCGAGGCATTATTCGTCACATATATGGCAGGCACGCCGCAGGAACTAATGACGTCGACGACGCGCTGAAGCGGACGCCCGCCTTCCCAGACAGTCCCGTCGAGATCGAGCAGCAATGAATCATGTTGGGAGAGAATACTCATCTTAAAGTTCCGCCAAACGCTCTGAGGCGTCAGTCCAATCTCCTTCATCAATAGCGACGGTGTGCTCAAACCACTCTTTAGCCTCGTCGACGCGGCCGGCCTCAGCCAGAGCATTGGCGTAGGCATAACTGAGGCGACACGCACTCATACCACGATCATCACGGCTCGGCTGCGCGCGCTGGATAGTAATCACTGCCGATTCAGCCTGGCCCATGTCCAGGCGGGCGCCTGCAACGACGATGGCCAGCTCAATGGCGGACTCACGGTCAAGAAGTGATGCATCCTCGCTGCGGCCAAGCTCGACGGCCTTCTCAGGACGCCCAAGCCCGCGCTCGCAATCCGCCATGACGGCAAGCATGCCCGGACCGCCGGAAATACGGCGTGCCGCACGCAACTCAGACAAGGCTTCCTTCCATTCACCTGCACGATAAGCAGCAATGCCATTGACCTCGCGGGCAATAGACACACGCCCTGCACGGTCTTTAGCAGCGCGAGCATGGCGCAACGCCAGCTTAGGGTCATCATCCATCCACGTGGCGGCCATGATCATATGCTTGGCGACGGCCTCCCCATTATCCTTCGACAGCGACCTCAGGTCCTGCAAAACCGAGGGATCGAGATCCTCGATGTCAATATCATCAGGCAGGTCCGGATCGGCAATGCGCCGGTTAATCCGCTCCTCGCGGTAACCCGAACGCTGCGGAGAATGCGAGCGTGCCTTCTCCTCTTCCTGCCTGCGGTCATCACGCTTGTCACCGCGACGATTGTCACGCCGGTCATCACGACGCCCCCCGCGCCGATCATCACCGCGCCCTCCGCGGCCTCCGCCTCTCCGGTCATCATCGCGCCCCCCGCGACGGTCTGGACGAGAGTCTCCGCGTTCTCCGCCTCGACGGTCATCGCGAGAGCCGCGCTCATCGCGACCACCACGTGGTCCACGCTTGCCTTCGAAGTCACGGCCGTGACCGGAGTGCCCGTGGGAGCCGCGGCCTTCGCCGCCTTGACGCCCGCCTTCGCGGCGAGAGTCATTATTGCGTTCAGACATTAAGCCTTAATCTTTCTCAGTTGAACTGTTGCGTTGTACCGGCTAAGTCTACAGGTAAAACAGGGAAACCCTGAAACCCCCATAGACCAGCAACCTCTGCTCAAGCGAGCCTACTCGTGGAAATCTCGTCGCACCGATTGGCGTGAGCTGTGTTATCGGGTGTGTTTCGGTGTGTGTTGTGGGTGTGGGGTTGTGTTGGCGGTAAATAGTGGCGGTTTAAGGGGCCTCAACCTGCCTCTATGCACTGTCAACACCCCGTCAACCCGGGATGGGTATCCCCGACCATGCCCTAGGGCGCATACAGTCTCCGGCTGCGCACATGC
>NZ_DGRD01000032.1:0-109676 GCF_002390965.1 Corynebacterium sp. UBA4397 | reverse complement strand
CCAAGCGGTGCGACAACCCCCAACCCGCACCAAACAAGGAAACTGTGGATACCCCCCCCGCACCGCCCCGGTTACCCACAGCCGGGCCGCCTAGCCAGAATTAGGTAGTGCGGAAACAAGGCCAACCGACCTAACCTGATTGGTTAGGCTCATGCGGAATCAAGGAGCAAAGCGGGCTAATGCTCAGAAAGTGTTGGTGAATGCGGCCATTCTCCCAGTTTGAGCAGTAAGTATAAGATTACTTTCACCTCTCCGGGCTGATCAGCGGCCTCCGTCGCTGAAATACCAAACCTGACGCTAAGAGTTGCTAAGGCCATTTCATTGATGGCCGGATGAGTAGAAATCCCTCCCTCATGCCCTGACTGCAGTGGGAAGTACGTCAGACCACCTACTCGACCAGGATCCCCAAGGCGCAGCTTGATATACAACACTTGAGGAACCCATCGATGCTGCTTGTAGCCAGCATCCGAGGTTAAGAGCCAAGAGCCACCAACACAAAATGACCGTTACTAGAACACGCCGTAAAACAACAAATTTTGGGCATTAGCCCGCCGATAAGCTGGTTAAGCGACATTTTGTGTGTCTGGATCACTGTTTTTCTTTATCTATGCAGCATAAACGCCGGATCTGCCTCTCCAAGGACGTAGCAACGGCATGATTGGCCGGAAATACACGGCCTGGGCCCAGCATGTGGTAGCACGAGCTCACCCCAGCAAACTTGTACGGCATGGTCAACCGACAAACGCCTGTGCGCAATGCCGCGAGAGCATAAACAGGGCTGTCAACAGGTCCGCTGGGCCCACTGTTCAACGACATCTTCGCCCGCCTGCAAAAAATGAAACTGCAACTGAAGCCACGCACGCTAGCGACATAGGCATTCGCGAAAGCCCAATGCACCACAACTCAAACTCCCAGTTAGAAGCCTGAAACGATGACCACCAGACACACAAAATGTCCCTTAACCCAGAAAACCATGCACTCTAAAACTGGGAAACGACGCGGTGCCCCTACAGCAACCGCGTCGCCCCTATTCCCTATCACTCACAACGACTTCCAAGAAGCCGTTTGCCTACCCCCTAAGTAGACTGCGTGAGCATCACCAACAATAGCACCCCTAATCTGTGATTGTTAACCTATTTTTCTAAAGACGTGGCGACTCAGTTTGATAGATATAATTTTTGCAGCTTAGGACAAGTTTATCTTCCCTAGGCTGTGGCTTCCCCGGCACGACGGCCGAAGATAATTGCGCCTACACCCAGGAATGCAGTGACGCCAAGAACCGCAAGGGCGGTCCACAGCAGGCTGTCTTGACCGCCGTTTCCGGCCGCGGTAATCGCGGAGGTGGCCCAGTTCAGCGGCAGGAGGTTCGCCACGACCTGCCAAGCCGGGGCAATGGCGGAGGCTCCGGCGGTCTTCCACACCCAACCCACGGCTGCCAGCTGCGCCAGGCCCACCACGGTGATGAGCCCGCCGCCGATGCCGAATCCGGCAAAGCGCAGCACCACCGTGGTCAAGGCGGCGGTGGCAATCGTCGTTGCATACATGGCTACGCCAGCCCACACCGCGGCCAACGGGGTCAGTCCGCTAGAGAGGATCCACAGCAGGATTTCCCCGGCGGCGGTCAAGACAAGTGGCCCACCAAGTAACAAGAGCCAGGGGCGCGAGCCGGGGTGCCAGGCAAAGCCGAGGAACACCCCGCCCAGCATCATGAGGGCAGCAATGAGCAAGGCCACCACGGGGCTGAGCAGACGGGAGGGCTCGTTCTGGCCGGTTGCTTGGACGCGAGGCATGGCGCGCGCGGCGTCGGAAACCTTGGTCTTGTTGTGCTCGGCCATGGAGTTCACCTTGCCCGCTCCCTCATCAAGCTTGCCGACGCCGGCTATCGCCTCATCCGCCTTTCCATTTAGCTCGCCAATGCCGCTGTTGAGCTGCTTGGCGCCCTCCACCGCGGAGTAGACGCCGTCGTGATAGGCGTAGCCGGACACGGAGAGCTGATTGGAAAGCTCCCGCGAGCCGTCCTTGAGGCGATTGAGCTGATCGGTGACGGACTGATCCAGCTTGAAGTTGTTGACCTGGTTGCGCAGATCCCCCAGCTGAGACTTGATGTTGCGCGCCTCGGGCGAGTTATTGCCCTCGAGATCGTGCATGGTTCCGTCGATGGCGGTAATGATCTGTCCTTGCGCCACTCCTAAGCCGACGATTTGGTCCACCGCGCCGCCCACACCGTTGGCGAGCTCCGTGGCACCGCCGCCCAACCGTGCGGTTCCTGCTTGCAGCTCGGTGAGGCCGTCGACAAGCTGCTGGGAGCCACCGGAGAGCTTGTCGATGCCGCCCCCTAGTTCCTGCGCCCCCGAATCGAGCTGGCCACTGCCATCCGCAAGCTGCTTGGCGCCGGACTCGAGGAAGCCCGCCTGCGCCTGGGCCTCGCTCAGCGCACGCAGAGGCTCCACGAGCTGTGAAGAATCCACCGTTCCATCCGTCGGCGCCCCGCTGGCTTCATCCCCCGCGGATGACCACGCCTGCGCGGGGCCCCAGCCAGCGAAGGAGGCCACGGCGGCGCCTACGATAAGCGGGACGACGAGCACGAGGGCAATGAGCGCCGAGACGAGGCGCGACCGGCGGCGGTTATGTACATCTGCGAGGCGAGAAGTCATGCTTCGAAACTATCGCCACGCCCGCATTCTCCCCGGCAGGCGCGCCGCCATTTCTTGCGCTACGGCCCACAAGTGTCCCCTCTAGCCCTTAGTATTAGCTCTCATGAACTCTCTCCCTATTCTCTCCCCCCGCGGCATCCTCCCTGCCGGTGCTGGCCTCATTGCCTTGGCTTGCACCCTGGCCGCCTGTTCTTCTCCTTCGACCGAGGAGGCCGGGCCTGAAACCCACGCCGAGGCAGCAGCGACCACCTCTAGCGCCGCCGAATCCAGCGAGCATCCGCGACCGAAATCCACGGTCACCGTAACCGTCACCGCCGAGCAAACCTCCCCTGCAGCGGTTCTGCCAAGCGGCGTGGTGCCAAGCGTCGGGGATTGCAGCGCCGCTGCGCTGCAGCACCTCAACCCGGACATGACTTCGCTAAACGTCATGGCTTGCGACGGCCAGTGGGCACATTACGGCCAAAACGCCACCGACTGGACTCAGTGGGCCCGCTTTAGCCAGGGTCAGTGGCAGCGCATCCCCTCCATTGGTACTACTCAAACAGGAATGGCTCAGCCCTGCTACGACGTAGCAGGGCTGAGCCAACAAGGTCTTCCCGGTTTCATGGCCGCGACCATGCCGAGCTGCTAGGAGCCAGGCCTTAGGCGCTTAGTTCTTTTCTGCGAAGAGCTCCCGGACGCGCTTGCCTAGGTTCTCATCTACCTGGTCCCAGTAGTGGTAAACGCGCTGCTCAGTCTCGGCAGAAACGCCGGCCATGGCGTTGGTGATGTTATCCGCCAGGCGCTCCTTGGCGGCATCATCCATGACGTCGCGATAGAGAATGCCCGGTTGGATGAAGTCATCATCCTCGGCGTGGTGCACGTAGGGAGCGCGGGTGAGGTCGCTGCCGTGCGGATCCGGGTTCACATAAAGATCGTGTGCCGGATAAGCCTCGGTGCGGATATTCTCCTCCGCATCATCGAGGTAGCCATTGCCCTTCTCGTGGCGGCTGGGTGAGTACACCGGATCCGCCGGGTCGTTGAACAGGAAGGACATAGAGCCCTCGTGCTCATAGGTGTTGACCTGGTTGAACGGCTGGTTGACGGGCAGCTGTTTGTAGTTCGGCCCGATGCGGTAGCGCTGCTGATCGGCGTAGGCGATGGCGCGTGCCTGCAGCATGCGGTCCGGAGACAGGCCGATGCCGGGAACCAGGTTGCCCGGATCCAGTGCCAGTTGCTCAATCTGCGCGAAGAAGTTACGCGGGTTGCGGTTGAGCACGAAGTAGCCCACATCCACCAGCGGGTAGTCTTTCTGCGACCAAGTCTTGGTCAGGTCGAAGGGGTTCCAGCGGTAGTTCTCTGCTTCCTCGAAGGGCATGATCTGAACCTTGACGTCCCAGACCGGGTAGTCCCCATGCTCGATGGCGTTGTAGAGATCCTCGCGGTGGTAGTCGGCGTTCTTGCCAGCCATCTCCTGCGCCTCGGCGTCGGTGAAGGTCTCCCATCCCTGGCGGGTCTTGAAGTGGTACTTCACCCACACGGGTGCACCATCTTCGTTGATCCACTGGAAGGTATGCGAGCCGAACCCATCCTGGTTACGGGTGGTCTTTGGAGTACCGCGATCACCCATGAGGTAGGTGACCTGGTGGGCGGACTCGGGGTTGCGGGTCCAGAAGTCCCACTGCATGTCCGCGTCCCGCAGGCCGTTGGCCCCGAGGCGCTTCTGGGAGTGGATAAAGTCCGGGAATTTCATGCCATCACGTAGGAAGAAGGTGGGGGTGTTGTTGCCAACGATGTCATAGTTGCCGTCTTCGGTATAGAAACGCAGGGCGAATCCATGTACGTCACGCCAGGTATCGGGAGAGCCTTGCTCGCCGGCAACGGTGGAGAAACGCGCGGCCATAGGCGTGACGGTTCCCTTCTGGAACAGCTTGGCTTTGGTGTACTGCGAGACATCCTCGGTGATGTGCAGTTCACCGAAGGCGCCGTGACCCTTGGCGTGCGGTGTGCGCTCCGGCACGCGCTCGCGGTTGAAGTGGGCCAGTTTTTCAATCAAGTGAAGGTCATCGAGAACGGTGGGCCCCTGCGGGCCGGCGGTGAGGGACGTATTCTCGGAGGCAATCGGCTGCCCGGAGAGGCGGGTCGAGTTGCCCTTACCGGCGGGGCGTTGGCCCTTGTTGAGAATCTTGTCTGCGGCAAATTCAGTCATGGGGAGTGACTTCCTTTTCTGGTCGGAAAATTAACTATTACTATCAATCTTGCTCCTCCCATAGCCTACCCCGAACAATCGCGCCCGGCAAGGATCTCTAAGGATTTAAGGAAAGATTCTCCGCACGCTCGGATAAGGAGTCTTTCATTCTTCGACTGGTAGATTCAGGTGGGTGAAACACCACTCCGAACGCGACGATGCTGTCGTCACCGAGCTCGCCCTCCGGGCCGCACGCGGTGACCGCACGGCGCTCACGGAGTTCATCAAGGCCACCCAGGACGATGTGTGGCGCCTGCTTGCCCACCTCGGCGGCCCCGAGATCGCCGACGACCTCACCCAAGAGACCTACCTGCGGGTCATCGGCGCCCTCCCCCGCTTCGCCGCCCGCTCCTCGGCGCGCACCTGGCTTCTATCCTTAGCCCGGCGCGTGTGGGTGGACAACATCCGCCATGATATGGCTAGGCCCCGCAAGTCCGCGACCGAGTACGAGGACGCGGCCGCGCTCACCCCCTCCCTGGAAAACTCCGCTTCCTGGAGCGAGTGGATAGACACCCGCGCGCTTATTGACGCCCTTCCGCCCGACCGCCGCGAGGCCCTCATCCTCACCCAGCTGCTGGGCTATACCTACGAAGAAGCCGCCAAGATCGCCGGCGTCCGCATCGGCACCATCCGCTCGCGGGTGGCTCGCGCGCGCAAAGACATCATTGACGGCCGCTAGTCCTTTTACTTCAATCTTTACCCAGTAGTTACGCATTCTTTATCCCTAACCAGTGGAGAGCTGCACAAAAAGAGAACTACGGTATTAGTAGAAACATACGTGCCAAATCGAACGTCGAACCGGGCCTGCGAACCTTTAAGAACGCGGGCCCGGCACGTGTGAGAAAAGAGAACTTCTCCGCCAATGTTCAAACAAGCACTCACTATCGCTCTAGCCTTCATCGGGGTGATCGTCGGCGCCGGCTTCGCCTCCGGGCAGGAGGCCATGCAATTCTTCGTCGCCTTCGGTGAAAAAGGGTTTTGGGGCGTGGCCCTGGGCTCGGCCCTCATGATGATCACCGGTATCGCAATCTTGCAACTGGCCTCCTATTTCCAGGCTACCGAACACACCGCGGTATTCGATAAGATCTCCGGCCCCATTACCTCCCGCATCCTGGACTGGTCCACGCTGGCCACCCTTTTCTCCATCGGCTTCGTCATGTTCGCCGGCGGTGGCTCCAACGTCTCCCAGCAATTCCCCGGGGTCCCGTTGTGGGTAGGCGCCACCATCATGCTGGTGCTCGTCCTCCTGTGCGGGCTTCTCGACGTCGACCGCGTCACCAACGTCATCGGCGCCATCACCCCGTTTATCATCATCTTCATCGTTGTGGCCGTCGGCTATACCTTGGTGACGGCTGACGTGGATATGGCCGCGCTTAACGCCTACACCGTGGAGAATGTCTCCACCACGCTTCCCAATTGGTGGCTCGCGGCGCTGAACTACACCGGTCTCAACGTCATGTGCGCAGTTTCGATGTCCATCGTCATCGGCGGCAACTTCCTCAACAACCGTGCGGTGGGCATCGGCGGCATCGTCGGCGGCATCATCTACCTCATCCTCCTCATCTTGTTGGTCGGCAGCCTCTTCGTCGCCGCCCCGGAGGTCAACGGTGAGGATCTCCCGGTCCTCGCCCTCATCACCAACATCCACCCCGTACTGGGCTACCTGATGAGCCTGGCCATCTTCGGCATGATCTTCAACACCGCCGTGAGCATGTTCTACGCCATAGGCAAGCGCCTTACCCGCAAGCAACCGCGCAGGTTCTATCCCGTTTACGCCGTGTCCTGCCTCATCGGATTCGCTCTCTCCTTCATCGGCTTCCAGTCCCTGGTCAGCAACGTCTATCCCATCCTGGGATACCTGGGCCTTCTCATGATCGTCGTCATGGTTTTCAACTGGACCACCAAGCGCGAGAAGATCTCCGTGGAGGGCAAGCGCCGGGCACGTGCCCACTTCCTGGTCAAGCGCCGCCTCGATCCGCGCTACCGCTTCACCAAGAAGAACGAACGCGATCTGCGCAAGCTAGCCGCCGCCTCGACCATGGAAACCCAGGAGTTCATTGACGCCATAGCGGAAGAGATCCACGAGGACTTAGAGAAAGACTCCGAGATCGACTACGACCGTACAGATCCTTCGCCCTCAGTCACCTATGTCACGCATACCAAGCCAGAAGTCCCCGGCGGTGCACCTAAGCAGCGCGATCTGGACTTCGGGGAAGAAGGCGGGGATTAGAAATAGAGAACAACAAGACGCGGAGCACCTAGCGTAATTTTTCACAATCACGGAAAGATACTCTCAATTTCATTATTCCGGGGGATCAATAGGTATACAGTTTCCTCAATATTTCGTCTCAGAGGTTTTAAGAGGTTTCATCTCAGAAGGAAGAACACGCTATGTCTCAAACATCTATTGCAGCGGCCGGAGACCTCAAGCGCGGGCTTAGTAACCGCCACCTCCAGCTGATTGCGATCGGCGGTGCCATCGGCACCGGACTATTCATGGGTTCCGGAAAGACTATTTTCTTGGCCGGGCCCTCCGTCATTTTGGTCTACGCCATCATCGGCTTCATGCTCTTTTTCGTCATGCGAGCCATGGGTGAGATGCTGCTGGCAAACATGAACTATAAGTCCCTGCGCGACGCGGTCTCCGACATCCTCGGACCCTTCGCCGGATTTATTACCGGCTGGACCTACTGGTTTTGCTGGGTAGTTACCGGCATGGCCGATATCGTGGCCATCACCGGCTATTTGCAGTATTGGTGGGCGGATATTCCGCTGTGGCTGCCCGGCATCTTCGTCATCGCGCTCTTGCTCGCCCTCAACCTGGTAGCCGTGCGCCTCTTCGGAGAAATCGAGTTCTGGTTCGCCATCATCAAGATTGTCGCCATCGTGGGCCTTATCTGCGTAGGGCTGTACATGGTCTTTACCCGTTTCGAGACTCCGGACGGACACATAGCAGGTTTCAATAACCTCATCAATGACGGCGGCTTCTTCCCCAACGGCCTCACCGGCTTCCTCGCCGGATTCCAGATCGCCATCTTCGCCTTCGTCGGCATCGAGCTCGCAGGTACCGCCGCCGCGGAAACCAAGGATCCGGAGAAGACCTTGCCGCGCGCCATCAACTCTATCCCCGTGCGTATCGTCATCTTCTACGTACTCTCCCTCATCGTCATCATGCTGGTAACCCCGTGGGATGCCATCAACCCGGCAGTGAGCCCCTTCGTGCAGCTCTTTGCCTTCGCCGGTATTCCAGCGGCGGCTGGAGTTATCAACTTCGTGGTCATTACCTCGGCGGCCTCTTCAGCTAACAGTGGCATCTTCTCCACCTCGCGCATGCTCTACGGCCTCTCTCTTGAGGGCGCCGCCCCGCGGCGCTGGGCTGTATTGTCCAAGCACCGCGTCCCGGCGCGTGGCCTGGTATTCTCCGTCATCTGCCTCATTCCGGCACTGGCAATGCTCTACGCCGGCGGCACCGTCATCGAGGCCTTCACCCTGATCACCACCTTGTCTTCGGTGCTCTTCATGGTGGTCTGGACCTACATCCTCGTGGCCTACATTGTCTACCGTCGCCGCACCCCGGAGTTGCACGCAAAGTCCATCTTCCCCATGCCCGGTGGCGTGCCCATGTCCTGCGTCGTCCTCGCCTTCTTCGCCTTCATGGTAGCTGTCTTGTGCCTGGAAACTGACACCCGAACGGCACTGCTCTCCGCTCCGGTTTGGTTCATCATCCTCGGCATCGGCTGGGTAGCCACCGGTGGCGCCAAGGGCGCCGCTAGCCGCAGCCAGCTAGAGGTAGCTGCCCCGGCCGCGGACTCCGCGAAGTCCCCGCAGGCATAAAGGTTTAAACCTGCACTAGTCACAGACCCCGTACTTTTTCTTCCCCACGAGGAAAGCAAAAGTACGGGGTCTTTCTTGGGTTATATTCAATGACGATGACTTCTCGCTATTGTCTCCCCCGCCTTCTCGCTTCTCGCGCCCAGCGCGCTGCCTGCCCGGCGCTCCTCATCGCAGCAGGACTGGGCATGGCGTTCTTCCCCTTGTTCTCGCTGCGGACTCTCCCTGCGGTAGCCGCGGGGGCCATCGTCTTCATGGGGCTGCGCTCACGCCTTAACTCGACGAGTGGCCTGGCTGCGTTCACCACGCTGGCCGCAATCGCTGCAGCGTTGAGTGCCCCGCTGCTTTTAAGCTGCGTATCTTTGTGGTGGATTCTTGGCGCCGTGGCACTGTTGCTGTGGAGACGCACTCCGGCGACGTTCCTGTTGGCCGCGGCCGCACTGCTGATGGGATGGACCTCCTGGCACTGGTGGGCCTAGCCTACGGTTTCGCCGTGACTCTCGTCACGACCGGAGTCTGGGTATGGCGCCCTTGGCGTTGGCGCCGGCCCCGCTTCCCGCGCGTGGCGCTCGGGATTGTCGTGTCTATTGCAGCAATAGGCGCGGTGGCCGCTACTCCCCAGTGGCGCTCCACCAGCTTTTATGAGTTCCATGGGGAAATCCCCGCCGCGGGCACACTGCTGCGGGTGAGCTCCTACCCCGGCACGGCACCTGCAGGTTCCACGGCGCTGCGCTTGCTCTACGCCACCACCCGCGCGGATGGATCTCCGGCTGTGGCAAGCGCGGTTGCCGCGATCCCAGATAACGCTGGTTCCACCGCCGTGGCCTGGCAGCATGACACCACCGGGGTGGCTCAGGCCTGCGTGCCCAGCCTGCGCGATAATGCGCTTAAGCCTGAAGCCATCCCCGCCATAGCGGAGATTGTTTCCCGCGGGTGGAATGTCGTGGCCACGGATTATCCGGGGCAAGGCACGGAAGGCAGATTCCCCTACTTGATCGGCCAAGGGGAAGGCCGCGCCGCTCTCGATTCCCTCCGTGCCCTGCGCCAGCTCGACCAGGTTCCGGATGAGGGCAAGAATATGCTCTGGGGGCATTCGCAGGGCGGGCACGCCACGCTCTTCGCCGATCAGATTGCGGCTAACTACGCCCCTGAGCTGGAGAAAAGAGGGGTGTCGGCGCTGTCTGCCGCCGCCGATCCGCAGTTGCTGGCGGAGCGCATTCTCGGCACAGGCGCGAATGCGCTGGGAACCATGGTCGGCTCCTTCGTGCTCGTTCCTTATGCCGCCGAGTACCCCGATGTGCGCTTAAAGGATTATATGATTCCGGTTGCCACGCGCCTCCTGCGGGCCGCGGCGCAGCGCTGCACGGACGATAAAACCATACTCGTCTCGCTGCTGACCACCGCGGCACTCGAGACCCGAGGGGCCCTAGTAACGGCCGATTTGAATAACAGCGCCTTGGGGCAAAGGCTGCGGGAAAACACTGCCAGTGGCGCGGGCACGGCCCCGCTCTTCCTGGGCCAAGGCGTCGAGGATGAGGTGGTACCTATTGCGGGGCAGGCAGAAATGGCACAGCGCGCCCGGCTATCCGGACGCGCTGTGCCGGAGAAGGACTATCCGGGCCGCTCGCACATGGGAGTCATTGCCGCGGACTCGCCCCTTATAACAGATCTGCTCGACTGGGCCGATGCCCAGGTGACTTCTTAGCCAACCAGCAGCTCTGCAATCTGGATGGTGTTCAAAGCCGCGCCCTTGCGCAGGTTATCGCCCGCGACGACGAGAACGAGGCCATTGTTGCCATCGAGAGACTGGTCCTGGCGGATGCGCCCGACCAGGCAATCATCGATGCCCGCGGATTGCAGCGGCGTGGGAACGTCAACCACCTTGACGCCGGGAGCCTTGGAGAGCAGATCGCGCGCCTGGTCAGGGGTGATGTCCTGCGCAAACTCGGCGTGGATGGTCAGGGTGTGTCCGGTAAAGACCGGCACGCGCACGCAGGTGCCCGCCACCTTGAGATCCGGGATGCCTAGAATCTTGCGAGATTCGTTGCGCAGCTTCTGCTCCTCATCGGTCTCCTCAGAGCCGTCATCAACGAGGTTTCCGGCGAAGGGAACCGCGTTATAGGCAATGGGAGCCACGTAGGGGCCGAGGTCCTCGGGAGCGAGCAGCGAACCATCCTGCGCCAATTCGACGTTGTGCTCACCGATCTCCGCGACCTGCTTGGCCAGCGTTTCCACGCCTGCCAGGCCGGAGCCGGAAACCGCCTGGTAGGAGGAGACGTGCAGGCGGCGCAGCCCGGCGACGTCGTGCAAGACCTTGAGTACTGGCATGGCAGCCATGGTGGTGCAGTTCGGGTTCGCGATGATGCCCTTGGGCAGGTCCTTCGCCTCCTGAGGGTTGACCTCAGCGACGATGAGCGGCACCTGCGGATCCTTGCGGAAGGCCGATGAGTTATCCACCACGGTGGCACCCGCCTCGGCGAATACCGGCGAGTACTGCTTGGAGGTGGAGCCGCCGGCGGAGAAAAGCGCGATATCGACATCCGCGATTGACTCCGGGGTGACCTGGGCCAGATCCTCGACGACGATCTTCTCGCCGCGGAACTCCAGCTCTTGGCCAGCCGAGCGCGCGGAGGCAAAGAAGCGCACCTTATCGGCCGGGAACTCCCGCTGCTCGAGGATGGCGCGCATGGTGCGACCCACCTGGCCGGTTGCTCCGACTACTGCTAGGGTTGTCATCTTTATTCTTGCTCCTTAAAGCTAAAAGTCTTATCGGCCGGTGCCGGCGTAGACGATGGCTACTTCCTCGCCACCGAGTTGGAATTTATCGTGCAGGGCGCGGGCGGCCTTGTCGATATCGGCCTCGCGGGTGAGTACGGAAATGCGGATCTCAGAGGTAGAGATGAGCTCCATGTTAACCCCCACATCACGCAGGGCCTCCGTGAAATCGGCGGTGACGCCGGGGTGGGACTTCATGCCGGCGCCGACGAGGGAGACCTTGCCCACCTGATCGTCATAAAGCACGTTCTTCCAGGCGCCTTCAGACTTCAGCTTGGTGAGGATTTCCATGGCACGCGGGCCATCGGAGCGCGGGCAGGTGAAGGTGATGTCGGTGGTGCCGTGCTCCAGGGAGGAGACGTTTTGCAGGACCATGTCAATGTTGATCTCCGCGTCCGCGATGGCGCGGAAGACCTTGGCGGCCTCGCCCGGGCGGTCCGGAATGCCCAGCACGGTGACCTTGGCCTCGGAGCTATCGGTGGCTACACCGGTCAGGATTGCTTCTTCCATAGGGATATCCTCCATCGAACCGACAATCAGCGTGCCGGCATCATTGCTATAGGACGAGCGAACTCGCAACGGTACATTAAAGGCGCGTGCGTATTCCACGCTACGCAGGACGAGAATCTTGGAACCCACCGCGGCGAGCTCCAGCATCTCCTCGAAACACAGCTGCTCCAGCTTGCGGGCATTGGGCACGATGCGTGGATCTGCCGTGTAGACGCCGTCCACATCGGAATAGATCTCGCAGACATCCGCGTCCAGCGCCGCCGCCAAGGCCACCGCAGTGGTATCTGAGCCACCACGACCCAGCGTGGTGACATCCCGGGACTCCTTGTTGACTCCCTGGAAGCCGGCCACGATGCAAATCTTCCCCTCTTCGAGGGCCTCAGTCAGACGCCCAGGGGTGACATCGATGATGCGGGCATTGCCGTGACGCTCGGTGGTCAACACCCCCGCCTGCGAGCCGGTGAAGGACTGGGCGTGGGCCCCTAGGGATTCCACGGCCATGGCCACCAGAGAATTAGAAATGCGCTCGCCGGCGGTGAGCAGCATGTCCATCTCGCGCTGCGGGGGCACGGGATTGACCTGGGCGGCGAGGTCTAAGAGCTCGTCAGTGGTATCTCCCATGGCGGAGCACACGACGACGACGTCATTGCCCGCCTTCTTGGTGGCCACAATGCGCTCCGCCACAGCACGGATCCGCTGCGCGGTTTCGAGGGATGAGCCTCCGTATTTTTGAACGATCAGGGCCACGTTCGGGTTGCCACCTTTCGCTGATAGAGCATCAACCGCATCGGTGCTGGTCGATACCTGTCGTGTAGTAGTCAATATTTTATGTTACCCCGTCAGGGCCACGGGTTTCATCTTATGTGAGGACAACTTCACGCCGTGGCTTCACATGGCCGCAACATAGCGTCGAGGTGCGCGTCAATTCTGAGTTTTCCGGCAGTTTTTCGTTAGCGTGGTGGACGTGTTGAGCAACTTTATCGCCGTGGCCTTTGCCCTGGCTTCGGCGATCACGGTTGCCTGGGGCACCGTGGTCCGTCACCGCATCGCCCTCGATGCCCCCGGACCCGTCATGCGCACCTCCATGGCCAACCCCCTGTGGTGGATTGGCACGCTGGCCGCCGTCGTGGCCTATGGCCTGCAAATCATCGCTCTCGGCTTTGGCACGCTGCTGGTGGTCCAGCCCGTCCTCGTCCTCTCTCTGATGTTCACCCTGCCGCTGGCGGCGTGGTACTCGCGGCGCCGCATGGCCTTCCACGAGGTATTTTGGTCCATCGCCTTGACCGTCGCCGTGGGCACCATGGTGGTCCACGGCCGCCCCAGCCCCGGCATGCTGCAGCCCTCCTGGAATGACTGGTGGCCGGGCCTTATCGTTGGCATCGCAGCCCTGGCCTCGCTTGGCGCAGCAGCCTGGCGCTTCCGCAGCTACCGCGCGCTGTTGCTCGGGGTGAGCTCCGGCGTCATCTACGGCTACGTCGCCCTGCTCTCCAAGTCCGTGGTCAACAACTTCACCCACGGCGGCTTCAGCGCGCTTCTTAGTGATTGGCCCTTCTACGCCCTCGTGCTCATGGCGGGCACAGGCACCGTGATGCAGCAATACTCTTTCCACGCCGGGCCACTGTCACAATCGCTGCCAGCCATGACCATCTTGGAGCCCATCGTGGCCTTCGCCCTGGGCTACGCGGTGCTGGGGGAGAAGTTCCAGGTCACCTCCCTGGCTGGCTGGACAGTCATGGCCACCGCCCTAGCGGTGATGATCATGGCCACCATCATCTTGTCGCGTGTCCCGGTGGGCGCGACCACCAAGACCTCGCACTCGCATCCGCGCTAGATAGCCCACTCGAACACGGCGAGCATGTGGGCAGAAAACCACGCCCCTGCCAGCACCCAGCAGGCAAGCAAACCCCAGGCCACGGGTGGGCGCACCCGTGCGCATAGCCACAGCACCCAAGGAATAAACAGCACCGCTGCGGGCAGGAGGAGGCGGGGGCGGGAGTGCATAATGCCGTCGGAAAGCAGGATATTGGCCACCAGTGCCGCGCTGAATACCCAGGCGGGGGCAGGAAGCCGGCGCCAGGCCAGCACCACGAGCACCGGCGCACCCACAATGACCACGGCACTTAAGAGGTATCCGGCGTTATCGGAGGTGCCCAACACGGAGGCAACCCAGGCCACAGTGGCAGCGCCGAAGTCGAAAGCGGAGTGCCAGTGCTTGTTCTGCATGCCAAAGTAGCCGCCGACCTCGCCCAAATAGTGGCTGGACCACGCCAGGTAAGCAACCAGCGGAAGCGCTGAGGACACCACCCCCGCCCACGCCTTCCACTGCCGCGGCGCATTAAAGGCCACCATGACCGCGAAGCACAGCACAGCATCGATGGCGGTCAAACGCACGAAGGAAAGCCCGAAGATGAGCACGGCGGCCAGAAACCAGTTCTTATCACTCAGCGCCACCAACGCCCATATGAGCAGCGCGCCAAACAGGGCCTCGGTATAGGGCATGGTGAATACGATGGACATGGGCGCGCTGGTGACAACTACCGCCGCCGCAATGCGCGCGGCAAAGCCCGCGCCCATGCGTGCTGCCAGCGCCATGACGCCCGCAGCAAGTACCACCGTGAAGAAGAAATTGAGCGTCATCCCCACCAGTGCCTCCGGCAGCCCCAGGAAAGAAAAGGCCCGGATGACCAGCGGGTAGCCCGGGAACATGGCCAGGGAATTCTCATAGACAGGCCCATCGGTGGGGATGTCAGCGTGGAAGTATCCAGCCCTGGCAATCTCTGTGTAATAACGCGCGTCCCACTTGCCCAGCAGCCCCGCCAAGGACTCGCCGTTGGCCCTGGCCAGAACACCTAACACCAGCACCCGCACGAAGGTGCCCACTGCCACCACAACGAGCGCGGCCGCCCACTCCCGCCCGGAAAAACGCACGGCACCACGCCCCCGCGCCGCCACGAACCAGCCCCGCTCCTGCGCCGCAGCAGCGGCAGCCGGATTCTGCCCTGTCTCACTCACGCCCAACATGGTAGCCGCCGCCAAGGACACCCCGCCTCACCCCCACCCGCGCGTCCCAACAGGTGAAACTTATTGCCGTCTTATGGGAAGCGCGGTAGGGTGTTCGTTATGACTTTGCGGCAAGGCCTCCTCCTTATCTGCCGCGGCGGGATTTAGGTTTGTGATAACACGGCCGGCGCCCCGTCGCGGAGTTTGGTGATGTCCCCCGCACTCGCCGCAGCTGGCCGTGGATAATCCACCCTTAAAATCTTCTAAAAGGAAACCACCGCCATGTCTCCCAATGACTCTTTCATTTCCGCACCGCGCGAAATCACCACTCCCCAAGGCCCGGCCAACCCCGGACAGCCAGCCTGGAACAAGCAGCGCGGCTCCTCCATGCCGGTCAATCGCTACCTGCCTTTTGCCAAAGAGGTAGAGGAAATCTCCCTGCCGGACCGCACCTGGCCGGATAAGAAGATCACCACCGCCCCGCAGTGGTGTGCGGTCGATCTGCGTGATGGCAACCAGGCCCTGATTGATCCCATGAGCCCGGAGCGCAAGCGCCGCATGTTCGATCTGCTGGTGAAGATGGGCTACAAGGAGATCGAGGTAGGCTTCCCTTCCGCCTCGCAGACGGACTTTGACTTCGTGCGCGCCATTATTGAGGAGAACCTCATCCCGGAGGACGTCACCATCCAGGTCCTGGTTCAGGCCCGCGAGCACCTCATCCGCCGCACCTTCGAGGCCTGCGCCGGCGCGCCGAACGTGATCGTCCACTTCTATAACTCCACCTCCAAGCTGCAGCGCCGCGTGGTATTCCGCAAGGACCGCCCGGCCATTAAGAAACTGGCCACCGATGCCGCGGAGCTCATCAAGGAGATCGCTCAGGATTACCCGGAGACCAACTGGCGCTGGGAGTACTCCCCGGAGTCCTATACCGGCACCGAGCTGGACTTCGCTGTCGAGGTCTGCGATGCCGTGGTGGACATCATGGGGGCAAGCGCCGAGAACCCCATGATCATCAACCTGCCCTCCACGGTGGAAATGATCACCCCGAATGTCTACGCCGATTCCATCGAGTGGATGCACCGCAGCTTTAAAAAGCGTGACGCCATCATCCTCTCCCTGCACCCGCACAACGATCGCGGCGAGGGCGTCGCCGCGGCCGAGCTGGGCTACCTGGCCGGCGCGGACCGCATTGAGGGCTGCCTCTTTGGCAACGGTGAGCGCACCGGCAACGTGGATCTCATCACCCTGGGTCTGAACATGATGACGCAGGGCGTGGACCCGCAGATTGATTTCAGCGACCTGCCCGGAATCCGCTCCACGGTGGAGTACTGCAACCAACTGCGCGTCCCGGAGCGCCACCCCTACGGCGGCGACCTGGTCTTCACGGCCTTCTCCGGCTCGCACCAGGATGCCATCAACAAGGGCCTGGACGCGCTGGCCAACGAGGTCCGCCCTGGCGCAAACAACACCGAGGTCTCCTGGGATGAGCTGCGTGATAGCGTCTGGGAGGTTCCCTACCTGCCCATCGATCCCAAGGATGTGGGCCGCGATTACCAGGCCGTCATCCGCGTCAACTCGCAGTCCGGCAAGGGCGGGGTGGCCTACATCATGAAGACCGATCACGGCATCAACATGCCGCGCGCCATGCAGGCTGAGTTCTCCACCGTGGTCCAGGCCGTCACGGATTCTGAGGGCGGCGAGGTCAATTCCAAGGGCATGTGGGACATCTTCACCACAGAGTTCCTGGACCGCACCACCCCGCTGGAGGAGGTCACCTTCCAGGTCGACAACGCTGAGACCGATACCGACGAGGCCACCGTCACCGCCAAGGTGATCTACAAGGGCCAGGAGAACACCATTACCGGCCACGGCAACGGCCCCATCGCCGCCTACGCCAACGCCCTGGAGAATATCGGCATCGACTTCGAGGTCATCGAGTACTCGCAGAAATCCCGCTCCGCCGGTGATGACGCGGAGGCCGCCTGCTACATCGCCGCCGATGTCAATGGCACCAAGGTCTGGGGCGCCGGCATCGCCGCCTCCACCGTGCGCGCCTCCATCAACGCCATTAACTCCGCCGTCAACCGCGCCCTCGACTAAGAGCAACACTCGCGCGCACCAGCGGGACACCCACCGCGGACTGATTGCACACTCCCCCTAGCGTCCGCCACACCCACGTCGGGCGCTAGGGTTTTCCTATGGCTCAGGCACCCGCGACTTCCTACTACATCCCCCACCACGGATTCGGCGCAATCCAGTCCATCCCGGTTCATCCCACAAGTGACGCCCCCACAAACAAAACACAGACAAACGACGCCGCCACAAGTGGCGCCCCCGGCACAGAGTTAAGCGTCACCCTGCGCCCCCAGGAAGAAGGCACGCTCGGCGTTTTTTGCAGCACGCCCACAAACAGACTGCTCGGCACCGTCTCCCCCGCCGACCGCGCCGAGTACCCCGAGCTCGAGCTCATCCTCAATGCTGGCCTCTACCCCGCGGCCACGGCGCGCGTTCAAGAGTCCGGCTTGGTGCTGCGTCTGCCGCGCCCTGGCCTGTGCCTGCCTGCCAATAATCCGCCGTCCTCGCAGTGGGTCTTGCTTGGCCACGGTCCCCTCCTCCGCGTCCCCGACATCGTCGACGCCTCCGGCATGCTTCCCGAAGGCCGTGCGCACCTGCTTGTCACCCTCAAGTCAGCGTCCAAATACAAAGACGAAGACACTACCAACGACGAGCGCACACAACCAGGCATAGACATCTACCTGGGCAATCACTTCCTCGCCCCGCTTGGCGAAGCCCCCGACAACATCATCACCACCGTCCACCACAACGAAGAGGAGCGAATAACCACCCTGGCACATGCTTTCCACTCGCCGCGTCACGGCCAGCGCGAGCTCGACATCTTTACCGGGCAGCCCTCCTCCGCCGGCGCCGGCCCCGAATGGCAGCTCGCCCAAAGCACGCCACGCTCAGCCTCAGTTGCCCAGACCTTTGAGACCTCCAGCTTCCGCGTCATCACCGATGCTGACCTCGCCGCACTCGACAAGATCCCCACCTCAAACACCAAGCAGAACAGCGCAGAAGCACAGCAACGCTCCCCCAAACCCCTGAGCACCATAGCGGGCTGGGCCGCCATCACCCTCGGAGTGCTCGCCCTCATCCTCATCGCACTCATCGTGTTCTAAGCATCCACAACACCAACCAGCAGAAACAACAGAACAGTAACAAATAGACCCCGGTGAGGGCGGCAGGTAGATTATTCCACCTGCTCCCTCACCGGGGTCTGCGTTTGGCTTGTGCGCGAAGATAAGCTCTCGCGACGCTTGCGCATGCTCAGCCATGCACCAGCGATAAGCAGCAACAGTGCGATGCCGCCTATCCACGCCACATTTGCTCCGGTGTTAGCCAGAGATTTCGACGGCGTACTCTTTGAAGCCTGTGCGCTCGGGTGACCGTTAGCTATGTCCGAACTACACCATTGCCACACCTAGTCAACGACCGGACTGCAAATCTAAGAACGCTTCTTTCGGAATACAAAGAATACGCCACCTGCAATAAGGAAGAGTGCGAGCGCAGCTAGGCCAGTTACATTGGCACCAGTATCAGCTAGTCCTTTCGAAGGCTTTCCCTTTCCGGGGGTAGTCGTAGGCACTTCGGGAGTTTCTGGCGGCGCAGGCGGGGTCGAGGTCACAGGCGGAGGAGTAGGCGTGGGAACCGGCGGAGTTGGAGGCTTATCCTTATCCTCTTCCTTCGCGAAGACCTCTACGTCATAATTCCAATAGGTTCCGTCATCAGACCCGGTAGGAAGGGTAATTAGGAACTCCGCAGGTTCCTTGCCGATGCTGGCGGAAGTACCTTGCTGGGAAACCAGATACAGCCCAATAGGAAGGTTCTTAAAGTACGCCTTACCTTCAGCGTCCGTAGTCGCACTAGCTTCTGAATCAAACCCACGAATCTTAGCGGAACCAACAGACATTCGCCGTGCGGCCTCCCACCCCGCAGGAGTTGTCAGATCGACCCCTTTTACCTTGCGAACCGTGAAAGAGATCCCAGAGATCTTCTGCGGAGGCGTCTTGATAATCGTCAAATCGACGGTTGAACTTGCATCGATGTCAGCAATAGCCTGGCTATCTACGGTGCCAATGACTGTGCGAACATCTGCATTTGCTATCGGGGCTCCGAGGAGAAGCGCAGCGGAAACCGTAAGTGCTGCGGCTCCACGACTAATGCTGGTTCGATTCATTTTGATTGCTGGTTTCACGGCTACAGCAACTCCTTCTGACGATCAGTTTCCAATGTTTTGTTTCTATTTTTGACTATCGAACGAATCCAAAGCATGAGAGCCAACACAATAATGAGAGCGGCAATCGCAATGGCATACATCCACCATTGCCATGCAAAGGACGGCCCATTTCGGAGGCTATCTTCTGAAGCTGGATCCATGGGCACACGATGCCCTGTCACAAGCAGCCTGTGAGTATTAATCCCATACGGAGTGCACGTAATTAGAGTAACGAGGTCTTTTCCTGGCACTCGATGCAGGGAGTCAGTCTCGGTCGGGAGAACAACCCGAATGTCATCAACCTCATACTTAAGGTTCTCTCCGGCCACGGAGATATAAAAGGGGTCTCCCTTTTTAACATCGACAAGATTATCAAAAAGAGTGGCCTTTGAAAGCCCAGTATGCGCTGTAAGTATCGAATGCGTGCCCTCGCCGCCAACAGGCAAGTCACTACCAAAGAGATGGCCCACACCACGCTGGAGTGAGTCTTCGCCGGAGCCATGATAGACTGGTAGATCGACCTTCGCGGAAGGCACTACCAGACGTGCCATCGCGTCCTGGTAGCTCAGGACACTCAAATATTTTTTGTAGTTTTCATCATCCGCTGCGGAATTGTTAATCCAAGGGTCAACAATTTTTCCTTCGGATAATTCGTTGTTATACGCTTGCGCGTCTTCAAAATAATGTCTAAGCGTTTCTGGTGGTATCTGTTGATTGAGGTCTGCGTATTCCCGACTCAAGTGGGACTGCTTAGAATTGTTCCACTGCGTCGCGATAACTGGATAAAGAAGTACACCGAGCCCCACCGCAATGATGAGAACGGGAATCAAAACACGAACCCATTTGGACGCCGCCTTAGGGCCGCGTGTGTCCATTTTAGTCATATTCTTCCCGTTCTCCTTCGGGCATTTTCAAGTGAAAATGCCCTCAATCATTACACCTGTTGGTACGCCTTATGCGCGGTTCAAGCGACGTGCGATGTAAGCACCTGCAGCCACGATTGCAGCACCGATTGCAGCCAGAAGGCCAACGCCAGCACCACCAGTCAGCGGAAGGTTAGGTGTCGTAGACTTAACGTTCTCGATCTGAGCGACCTGAGTAATTGCGTCATCGCCTTCGACATCAGAGGTGCCACCTACTGATGCACGAGTGAAGTCCACGGCCACTGGAGTAGGCAGCAACTCATAGCCTTCCGGAGCCTTGGTCTCAACCAAGCAGTACTTCTTGGTCGCAGGGACTTCCGCACCGTTCTCGTAGTCGGTTACATGTAGCGACTCGATAAACAAGCTACCCTGCTCACTGGTGGTCCACTTATCCATACCACCGACAGTCAGAGGGCCCCTGCCCAAGTTGCTCTGGTCCACGCACTCGTAGACCTGGAACTGGGCACCAGCCAGCGGCTTCTTATCGTCGCCGGTCTTGTTTACGCGAAGGATGCCATGGTAGGTATGAACGGGGTTCGAAGGAGTGGTGGTGTCTCCACCGCCACCACCGTTATTAGTGATGGTGGTCGCTTCATTCTTCAAGTCCATGCTGTCGCCGATTTTCTTCAGCGTCGCGGTGATCTTGGTGACCACCTTTACATTCGCATCGGCTTTCTTAGCCGCAGTCAGCTTCTCCAGGCCAGGCGAAGTGAACGCAACCTTTACCTGCAGAGTCGTTGAATCGACGGACACCTTGTAATCCGTTCCAGCAACTAGCGCTGTGCCATTACTCAGTGTGACGTCGATCGCCGAAGGCGCTTCCAAGCGAGTCTCGTCTAGGTCATCGGTGACTTCATACTTGGAAATCACGGTGTCATCCGATGCAAGCTTCGGAACGTCACCGGTGATGGTGTAGCTGATGGCATCGCCAGCGTTGTCGCCAGCATCCTCGACGATCTTCGTGGTCTCATTCTTGGAGTTCTTGGGGTAGACGTGGACGTCATAGTTCCACTCGTCAGTCTTCTCCGGGTTGGTCATCGGGACGAAGACAATAGCATCTGCAGAAGGAGTGTAGCCTTCCGGTGCATCAGTCTCACGCAGCAGGTAGACGCCTACCGGCAAATCGCCGAAGTTAACGAGACCAGCAGCATCGGACACGCCGGTACCAGCAACACCACCAAGCAGAGCAGTACCCGGAGTCAAGGCCGCAGCGGCAGCAAAGCCAGCATTGGTCTTAAGATCTGCGTTCGTCACATTGTACAGGGTGAAACCTGCGCCAGCGAGCGGCTGCCCTGGTGCATTGTCGTTGACGTTACCAGTTGCAGGGGCGGTCGCATCGGCACCGAGGTCACGCTTGTGGACCGTGATGGAACCGCTCTTGCTGAAATCGATGTTGCCGGGATTGGATACAACGGCAGGACCATCTTGAGCAAATGCCGGAGCAATGCCGATGGAGGCGGTCGAAAGTGCGACGCCGAAGACAGTAGCAGCACCGATTGCACGGATGCGATTGGTTTTCTTAACCATGGTTTCCTTAAGTATTTAGGAGTTCTGGTGCAAAAGCACCTGGAATCGAGAGGAACAACTTCTTGACTTCCATCAAATGGGAGCCAAACAGGGAACGTGCACTTTAGACATCCGCCGGGCCTGCACGTGGCTCAGTAGATGCATAGGAGGCCATCTGTCTACCTCCTAGTTGAAACTACGACGAGCAACGAAAGCACCGATTATCAGAATAATTAGGCCCAGTCCTACGAACGGCAGGTAACCCTGGCCACCCGATTCAGGAAGCATTCCTCCTGGGGTGTCCGCAACCTTAAGAACAAGGTTTTTCGCATCCACGGCGGCGGTGTGCTCACTAGGATCAACAAGCTCCAGGTTGTAGGCCTTTGCATCCGAGTCCCACGTCAACTGGAAGCCAATAGGCTTCGGCAGCAGACTGTATCCTTGAGGTGCTTTTGTCTCAACGATGTAGTAATAACCAGCGAGCAAGTCATTGGTTGTAAAGCTCGTTGTAGAACCATCTACCAACGGCAGCACATCTTGAACTTGCTCACCTGGCCCTACAGGCTTTCCGGAACCATCAAGCTCTGCTTTATAAAGCGCAAATTGTGCACCATCGAGAGCAACGCCCTTTGAGTCTTCTTTAATTACCGTGATCTTGGTCGGATCAATCTTCTTTACCGGAATACATGCAACGTTGTTTTCGGGCCCATCGGAGTCATGCTCCATCAGGACACCATTCTTTACACCGCCAGTTGAGTTTCCGTCAGTGGCCTCGCACTCACCCAGTTCCTGCCACTGTGCAGGGGTGGAATCAGCGCTTACTTGAATCGGAACTTTAACCTTAAACGTGGCTTTTTTACCAGGTGGAAGCAAGAGGTCACTAGCAAGCTCTACCTGCTGACCAGCAACAAAGCTTCCCGCAGGGATGGTGCTTACGACGCCGGTAGGATCGACCCCGGAATCTGCTTCAAATTCGACAGTACCGTCGCCAGTGACCGATACATTTGCGGGAATCCGGACATCATCCTTGATAGAACCAGTCTTGACATCCAGGTTCTTGGAGTCATCATTGGTGACGGTTACAGTGTACTCAAGAGTGGCTTTACCTTCAGAGTCAACAGTCACCGCTTCACCCGGCCGTGGCCCCTTTTCGATTCGTGCGACCGCGACTGGCTTAGCTTTATTTTTATAGATACAAGAGACTGGCGAAGAGTTATTTGGAACGGTCACGCGATATTCATAATCGTTGACTTTCTGGATTCCATTATCTTCCTCACAAGTGAATGAGGTCTCGTAATCCTCGAGTTTAGCCCCACCTACACCTTTTTCAATAAGGCGATAGGTAGCGCCGGGCTGTGCAGGAGATGGACCTGCCTGGCGATCCTGAATGCCGGTCTCGCCGCCCTCAGTCGTTCCAAATGCGATGGAGTCGGTGACGCCGTCCTTGTAAATCTCAAGGGTGAACTGATCATCCGGCTTCGCCCTGTCCCCATCGATGTTCTTCTTCAGTTCGATCGTCGGGAACGAAGCACAAGAAGCTAGATCGACTCCTTGAGCGCCCAAGACCGCACTTCCATTGTCCTTGGAGGATCCATCAGATGGGTCAATCAAGTTGAAGTAAGCAGTATTTCCAGAGGCATTCTCTACGTAGACGTATCCCTGGTCATTGAATGCAACACCATTCAGCGAAGGAGTTCCACCCAAAGTCAGATCCAAGTCCTGCGAATCTTGCGGGCGGATTGTAAGCCCAGGATTAGACTCTGCAATAGCAAGATCCCCTGCAGTCACGGTTGCCAATCGCGCCCCTTGTCCTTGGTTGTAAAGAATGTACATGTTTCCTTGGGCATCAAACGCTAGGTCGCCGTTACCAGTTTGGGTCAAACCCTGCATTGGCACGGAACCCAGGTAGTCGGTGCTATTGGTATCAGCGTCATAGCGGTAAAGCTCAAAGGTGACGTCGTATTTCCAGTAGCCCCACCGTCCCCCAACCCACTCGCGCACAGCTTTATAGCCACCAAAGTAGTACTTGCTGGCATCTTTCGGCTGCATGCCTCCAGCAATAAGGCTATCGGGACTGACACCTTGCGAGCTGACATTGATTTGACCTACTTCACTGACCGAACCACTGGAATCCCAGCGCTTTACAAGTACATTGTTGTTGGTTCTGTCGAAAGCATACGCAACCTCGCCGTCTTGGCCTATGGCAAGTCCGTTGTAGCTATTGGCGTCTCCGAAGTCTATCCCGGTGTTGCTAGGAGTGTAGCCGGAGTTACCTTCAATTTGGAAGACCGCGCCGGTACTGGTTAGCGAATAAAACGTTCCCGGAGTGCAGGACAAGCTAGTTGAACTTGCGGTCAGTGCGCGCAACGCCTGCGCGAACTGGCCAGAGTCTTGAGCTTCAGTCTCTTGAGGCTCTTCGCTCAACTCACCATCCGGTGCTGGAGCATCTTCTTCGACGTCACTATCGACTCCATCTTCAGCAGTAAAGTCCGCCTGCGAGTCCAGATCGGCAGTGGTTTCCGTAGCATCGGTTTCTACCGCCCCGGCCTGAACTGGGATGGCAGTCAATCCAAGTACGACAAATACCGATGTTAAACACCGTAGAAATGCACCACTTAGGCGAAGAGGCTTCACCCCGCCTGAAGCCTCGTGTTTGTGGCTTGTTATTAACATCCGCATACCCTCATTAACAATCGACAGTCACCATAAATCGGTCCAGCTGTGTAAATCATAGAATTTTCCATAGAACCAGTTAACTTCAATAAAGATAGTTTGAGAAGTCACTGAATGCCAGTCTTGAAAAGATTGCGCCCCCCTAAGGTCTATCAGGCTAATCCAGAGGTTCCAGTCCAGAGATTCGAGATCTGTCAACAACCCAAGTTTTAACTCTTGATCATCTCAAAGCTTCAGCCTCGGTCAATCGACCATTTCAGCAGTACATCGGCCTTAACCATCTACCCTTTCCCAGTTTCGTAGACTTAAGCCATTTCAACCATTGAGAGCTTTTGGCACACCTCCTGCGCCCGCGCTTTTCTACCCCCGTATATCTTCATTAGATGTTCTCTTAGTTTAAGTATGAAGTCTTTAAAGGTCGCTATAGCAGCTCTTTCCATATATCGCGTGCGCCCTGCCAAGGACGCAGGTGGCGGGATACTAGAGTATTGACAATGAGCACGTTGCCTGGCCCCCATCCCACCCCGCAGCCACCTGAGACTTCAGAGTCGGCGGCGCCTGCTTCGACTTCGACTTCTGGGGCGGAGGCACCTGCTGAGTATCCCTTCGTGGCGCTGACGGTGCGCACAACGGGCATTCACCCCTCCACGGGGCGCGTGGTGGCCATTGATGCGGTGACCTTTTCTGAGTCGGGCGCAGAAGGCGCGGACTACCACGTGGTCATTGACCCGGAGACTGATCCGGGGCCGCGGCACATACATGGGCTCAGCCACGAGGAAGTGGCGGAAGGTGAGCGCTTTGCACGGGTGCTCAAGACCCTCGATAGGCTGCTGGATGGCCGTACGCTCGTGGTCCATAACACCCCTTATACCTGGGGATTTATTGTTGCCGAGGCCCGGCGCGCCATGGTTGCCGCAGCGCGACAGAATCGCTCGCGCAATCGCGGGCGCTCAGGCGGCAGGCGCCGGGCCAAGGTGGGACACGTGCCCACGCCGGAGCGCATCATCGATACCTTGGAAACCTCACGTCGGCAGGGCGTGCGTAGTAATGATGTGCGTTTAGGGGCCGTCGCCAAGCGCAGCGGGATTGACGCACCAGATCCAAAGGCCACCGTCGAGCGCGCCCAGCGCAGCGAATTCGACGTCACGCGCGCGGAGACGCAGCTGCTCATTGAGCTCTTCCAGGCGCAGAGTGAGGGCGAGGGCGAGATTAGCTCCTATGCACCGGATGATATTCGGGCGGACCGCTTTGGGCTGCAGCGCTCCCATGTGCGCGTTGATGCCGCCGAGGCGCCGCGCCAGCACGCCAACCCCGGCAAGTATGTACCGGGCAAGAACCTTGTTCGTGGCATGGAGATCGTCGTCGCGCCGGAGATCAAAGCTGACCCCGATGTCATCATCGAGGCGCTCATGCGCGAGGAATTGAACTACTCCGAAAAGCTCACCCGGGAGACCTCAGTCGTGGTGTGCAACGTCACCACGGATCTGGTGGGAAAACCCATGCACGCCCACCGCAAGGGCATTCCCCTTATGGCGGATGAGGCCTTCCTTGCCGCGCTAGGCCGCATCGAGGAGGCCCCCGAGCCCGAGCCGGAGCAGGAAGAAAAGCGCACCCCACATGTGCCCAATAGTAATAATCGGCGCGGGGGCGGGCGCAATCAGCGCCGCCGGCACAAGCGCAAGGCCACCACTAGCAACCCGCAGCGTGGCGCGGATGGCGTTGGGGGAAATGGTGGAGGAAATGGTGCTCCCCTTGCTGCCTCCTCTTCGGCGGAGTCATCACCCACAGCTTCGGGCTCTCAGGCGGCGGGAGTTCAGGCTGCGGGTGCTCAGGCTGCGGGTGCATCCAAAGGCCAATCATCGGGCCGGCCCAGCGGGGATAATGCCGCGGCGGGCAAGGGCCGGCGTCGGCGGCGCCGGGGTGGACGCGGAGGCCGGAATGGCCGCGGCAATCGAAATTCCGGCGGCACTGCGGCGAGCAACAACGACTAGAAGCGCCTATCCGGCTAGTCTGTAGGGCATGAGATTTCACCTTCCCACTGCTGTCAAGAAGGCCCGCACCAACGCAGCCACCACCGCAGCACGGCTGGCCACGGCGGCCTCCCGCGCCACTGGCCGCGGCTCCGGCGGAATGATTGGTGGCCTCATCGCTGGGGCTATCGATCCCACCATCATGGCGCAGCTCGGGCGGGGACGCCCCGCCGTGCTGGTGACCGGAACCAACGGCAAGTCCACCACCACGCGCATGCTCGCCGCGGCGGTGCGTTCCACCTACCGCGTGGCCACCAATGACGGCGGGGACAATATGGACGCCGGCATTATCTCCGCGCTCCTGGCGGGCAAGACGGCCAGCCACCTCGTGCTCGAGGTCGATGAGCTCCACGTCCCGCATGTGGCGGATAACCTAGGCCCCCAGGTGCTGGTGCTGCTGAACCTCTCGCGCGATCAGCTTGACCGCGTGGGTGAAATCAACAAGATTGAGCGCGCCCTGCGCGGCGCGGTGGCGGCGCACCCAGACATGCTCGTCATTGCCAACTGCGATGACGTGCTCATGACCTCGGTGGCCTATGACGCCAAGAACGTCACCTGGGTCTCCGCCGGTGCTGGCTGGCTCGGGGATTCCGTGACCTGTCCGCGCACCGGCGGGCACGTGGTGCGCACCGATGATGACTGGTACGCGGTCAAAAGGTTGCCCGATGGCCGCGAGTTCCGCCGCCCCACCCCCACGTGGTCCGTCGATGAAGATGGTGTGCTCACGCCCGCCGGCCACAAGGAACTGTCCCTGGCCCTTCCTGGGCGCGCCAACCGCGGCAATGCCGCGCAGGCCGTGGCCGCCGCCGTCGAGGGCTTTGGCATCGACATCGACAAGGCCATCGCCGCCACCGAATCCATCGATGACGTGGCCGGGCGCTACTCCACTGTGGAGTGGGGCGGGCGGAAGATCCGCCTGCTGCTGGCCAAGAACCCCGCCGGCTGGCAAGAGGCCCTGTCCATGGTGGATCGCAGCGCCGATAGCCTCGTCATTGCCACCAACGGCCAGGTGGCCGATGGCGTGGACATGTCCTGGCTGTGGGACGTGCGTTTCGAGGACTTCGAGACCTTAAGCGTCAAGGCCTCCGGCGAGCGCGGCACCGACCTGGCCGTGCGCTTGGTCTACGCCGACATCAACCACGAGCTCATCGCCTCACCGTTGGAGGCCATCCGCTCCTGCCCGCCCGGGCGCGTTGAGGTGCTGGCCAATTACACCGCCTTCCGGGATCTCAAGAAGGCACTGACACGGGCCGTGGCCCAAGAGAAATCTCAGTCGCCCGCTCAATCGACCGCCGGCAAGGAGTCTTAACATGGATAAACTCACCATCGGCCTCGTCCTCCCCGACGTGCTGGGCACCTACGGCGACGACGGAAACGCCCTGGTCCTGCGCCAGCGCGCCCGCATGCGTGGCCTCGCGGCGGAAATCTTGCCCATCAAGCTCAACGAGCCCGTCCCCGATTCCCTCGACATCTACACCCTGGGTGGTGGCGAGGACACCGCGCAGATTTTGGCTGCAGAGCACCTCATCGCTGACGGCGGATTGAGCCGGGCGGCTGCCGCCGGGCACCCCGTGCTGGCGATCTGCGCCGGCCTGCAGGTCCTGGGCGAGTCCTTCCGCGCTTCGGGCCGCATCGTGGACGGCGTCGGGCTAATCGACGCCACCACTGCCGGCATGCAGGAGCGCGCCATCGGCGAGGTGGCCTCCACCCCCACCGGCACTGGCATCACCGCCGAGCTCACCGAGCCGCTGACCGGCTTTGAGAACCACATGGGCGCGACCATCCTGGGCCCCGCCGCGCAGCCGCTCGGCGAGATCACCCGCGGCGTGGGCAATGCCGATACCAATGCCACCGCCGACCTGCGTGACGGCGCCATGCAGCGCACCGCCGAGGGCGCAGTCCAGGGCAACGTCATCGCCACCTACATGCACGGCCCCGCTCTTGCGCGCAACCCCCAGCTGGCTGATCTCCTGCTGGCCAAGGCCATGGGCATCACGCTGGCCGAGCTCGAACCGCTCGACATTCCCGCCGTCACGCAGCTGCGCGCCGAGCGCCTGCGTAGGTCTTAGTCACGTAAGCCTTAGTCACGTAAGCCTTGGCCACTGCTCGCCGCTAATGCCTGGCGCGGACGAAGCGCCCGGCGCGGCGCTCTAGCCAGCGGTCATTTTCTACTACCTTGACGCCGTTGACAAATACGGAGTTAATGCCGGTAGGGCCATTGGTTGGGTCCTGGAATGTGGCGTGGTCGGCCACGCCAGCCGTATCGAAGATCACGAGGTCGGCCTTCTTGCCCACTTCGATGCTCCCGCGATCCTGCAGGCCGAAGATGCCTGCGGGCAGGCTGGTCATCCGCCTTATCGCCTCTTGAAGGCTGAGAATGGCCTTATCCCGCACGTAGAAGTCCAAGATGCGGGCAAAAGTACCATAGGCACGCGGATGTGGTTTTCCGCCCGTGCCCAGCGGCAGCCCATCGGAACCAATGGCCGTGAAAGGACTGCGCAGCGCCGTGACCACATCTTCTTCCCGCATGGCATGCACAATCATGGTGGCCTCGAGGTTTTCTTCAACCAGGATCTTCCCCAAAGCCAGTCCCGGCGCGGTGGAGAGTTGGTGTGCAATCTCGAGCAGGTTCATCCCATCAAAACGGTGGCTGTGCGAGCTGGCTATGACAATGCCCTCCCAGCCCGCGGCCATGGCGTAGTTCTCGTAGGAAAAGCGATCATTATTAATCTCCTCGACCGCCCGGCGCAGCGTTTCCGGATCCCGCAGGCGCTGCAACAAAAGCCTGCTCCCTCCCTCGTGCATCCAGGGCGGAAGCAGCGCGGAGAGCATGGTGCTCGCCGCGGTATAGGGATAGATGTCTTGGGTGAGGGCGACGCCGGCGGTGCGGTGGGCGTCGAGAAGCGTGACTGCCTCATCCATCAACGAGGAGCTGAAGCGATCCGCAAACTTCAAGTGCGAAATATGGCAGTGCACGGGGTTGCCGGCCACCGCGGCGAGGGTCTCATTGATGCTGGCCACCAAGTTATAGCTCTCATTGCGCATGTGGGAGCTATAGACCGCGCCGCGCGGCAACACGCTCACCAACTGGTTGAGCTCATCCGGCTGCGAGAACACGCCGGGCGGGTAAATCAGGCCGGAGGATAGCCCCACCGCACCTTCCTCCATCGCCTCGCCCACCAGACGCTGCATCTCCAGCATCTCCAAGGGGGAAGGCGGAGTGGGGTCCAGCCCACGCACCGCGATGCGGATGGTGTTGTGCCCCACCAGCGCGGCGTAGTTGGTGATCGGCTCGAATTGCTCTATCGCCGCCCGGAACTGGGAATAATCCTTCCACGGGTACTTCTCGCGGGGAAAAATCCGGGTGACCAGGCCATAAAACTCTTGCTCGAAGGCCTCCGCGATGGGCGCGAGGCTAAAGCCGCAATTGCCCACAACCTCCGTGGTCACGCCCTGCAGAATCTTCGACGTGTCATCAAAGCTCAACAAGGGGGAGTTATCCGAGTGCGCGTGGCTCTCAATGAAACCGGGGCACAGATAGCTTCCCTTCCCATCGATGACGTGGTCGAAGGACTGCCCGCCGCAGCTGCCTGGGCGCTGGAGGGAGGCAATCGTGTCGCCCTCGATGATGACGTCCCGGGCGTCCGGTTTCCTTCCGGTTCCGTCGATGACCTCTGCGTTCTTGATTAATGTGGTTGTCACTTTTCTAACGCTTCCTTGTATCTGCCTAGGTGTGTAGGAAATTCTCCTAGAGCTCTATAGGGGCCTCCTCCTTCTCCTTGTCGAAGAGCACCTTCTTTAGCACCACCAGCGCGCCTGCGGAAAGAATCAAGAGCCCGACCATAGTGAGCAGGCCTCCCTCCGTGGAACCAGTTGCGGTCTTTACAAATCCGATGACCATCGGGGCGACGAACCCACCCAGAATGCCCATCGTGTTGATGTAGGCAATGCCGCCTGCGGCCGCGGTTCCGCCGAAGGCCTTGGAGGGAACCGCCCAAAAGACGGTGTAGGCACCCCACACGCTAAAGACCGCGACGCACAGCGCCAGATAGGAAATCCAGAAGTTCGCGGAGAGAACAGCAGCGGCCACCAAGGCCATCGCCGCGAGCAGCGTGGGGACGAGCGCGTGCCAGAAACGATCCTGCGATTTATCGGAGCTGCGCGTAAGCAGCACCATGACGGGGATGGTCACGAAGTAAGGCAGCGCGGTAAGGAGGCCGTTGACGGTGTTGTTCTCGATGCCGTTCTCCTTCAAAATCGTCGGCATCCAGAAAGTCGTGGCATAGATTCCGCACATGATGCCGAAGTACGCCAGTGCCATGACGTGGACCTGCACGTTCTTCAGGGCGTCGACAAAGCGGGAGGCCGTGTGGTTGCTCTCCGTCTCCGCGCGGTCGCGGTGGATAACCGCCAACTCTTCCTTGTTAAGCCACTTGGCCTCATCAGGCGTATCAGACATCAGCTTCCAGAAGATGATGCCGAGGGCCACAGCCGGCAAGCCCTGGATGGGGAACATCCACTGCCAACCGGAGAGCCCACCAACGCCATCCAAACTCGCGATGATAAGCGCCGATCCGCCGGAGCCCAGAATGGAGCCGATGGGCCCGGCCAGCATGTACACGCCCATCACCGCAGCCATGCGCTTGGCCGGATACCAATACGTCAGGTAGAGGATAATGCCTGGGGCAAAGCCTGCCTCGAAGATGCCGAGGATGATGCGCAGCGTATAGAGCTGCCATGGCTCCGTGACGAACATGGTCAGGGATGAGGCAAGACCCCACAGCACCATGATGCGCGTGATGGTGCGCCGGGCACCGATCTTATTCATCAAGAGATTGCTCGGAATCTCGAGCGTTGCATAGGCCAGGAAGAAGATGCCGGAGGCGACGCCAAACACGGCATCTGTCAGCATGGGCATATCTTCTTGCATATGGAGCTTGGCAAATCCGATGTTGACGCGGTCAAGGTAGGCAAAGGTATAGCAAATGAGCAGCATCGGAAGAATCCGCCTATTTACTTTCCTATAGACATCTTTAGCCGTGACTCGGGCTTCCACAATAGTCATAGTTACGGGGATACCTTTCTTCTAACCGATATTGTGGGCGTAATTGTATAGTGAGCCATATCGCGGCCGATATACTGCAAAGAATCGGGTTCTAACGCTCTTAATGCGCAAGAAAATGACAGCAAGGTGCCAAACATGAAAGAAACAGATCTCATCGATTTGGAGATTGTCGACGCCCTCCAAGCCGATCCCGCCGCCCCCTGGAAGGAAGTAGCGCACAAGGCAGGGCTTTCTGAGGCCACGGTATCTAGGCGCTGGGCGGCATTATCTCAGCACGGACACGCGTGGACTGGCATGGCCTACCACCCGCTGCGCAGCAGGGGTTTCTTCGTCGAGATTGGGGTATGGGGAAACCAACGCGACGAGTGCGCTGACCGCCTTTCACAGCGCAAGAACGTCATTACCGTCGGCACCACCACAGGGGACTACAACTTGTTTTGCATAGTCATCGCCGAATCGATAGAGGACCTCGCCGCGGAGTTCTATAACTCCTTTACCGAACTTCAGCTCGCAACCACCTACCGGGTCTCCGCATTCGGCCACATCAGCGGCGGCGTGCACTGGCGCCAGGGCCTCCTCGCGGATTCTTCCCCCCGCCGTCCCGCGCCACTCGACGGGCGCTACCTCAGCGAAGAACTCACCGAGGACGATAAGCGCGTCTTCGAGCTACTCTCCTGCGCCGGGCGCCTGCCATACGCCGCAATAGGAAAGAGCCTGAACATCACCACAGCCCAAGCCAAGAGATCTGTGAACAAGCTCATCAACCACGGGCACGGACTCTTTCGTTGCGACGTGGCTCGCCCGCTGTTTGATTACCCGCTCGGATTAGTAGTCTTAGCCCGCTGTCCCATTGACCAGGTGGAGGAGGCCGCGGACTTCTTCGGCGAATGGCGCGAGACCAGGTTCTGCGCCTCAGTGATCTCCGAAACCAACCTCATACTGGTACTAAGCTTGCACAGCTTGAGCAATGGAAATGATCTTCTGCAAAGAATCGACAAAGCCCCCGTGCAGTTTCACGTTGTGGAGTACCGGCTCATTCCCCAAATGCGAAAGACTTACGGGATGATTTTGCGCCCCGACGGCCAGGCCAAGCAGGCCGTGCCGATTAGCCCCTGGAGCACGCGCACTTCCGAAAACTAAATGGTCAGGCGCCCCGAAAGCGCACGGGAGAGCGTGAGCTCATCCACGAACTCGAGGTCCCCGCCCAAAGGCATGCCGGAGGCCAGGCGCGTGATTTTTAGATCCGGGAAGTCCCGCAGCAGGCGCACCAAGTAGGCTGCGGTGGCCTCGCCCTCCGTGTTCGGATCGGTGGCCAAGATGACCTCTTTGATAATCGGGGTCGGCGCATAGAGGGGCTTGTCCGGGGTGGAATCAGCAAGTTCTTTATCTGGCAGAACCCCACCGATACGCTGCAGCAACGAGGAGATATTGAGATCCTTCGGGCCTACGTTCGCCAGCGGATCCAAAGCCCCGCCGAGGACGTGATAGCGCCCGTCATATTCGCCGGTGCGCTCGATGACCTGGATGTCCTTGTGCTCTTCCACGACACATACCGTGGACGTATCGCGCTGCGAGTTCACACAGATGCGACAGATCTCCTCCCGGGAAATATTTCCGCAGATGCGGCAGAAGGTCACCCCATCGCGCACGGCACCCAGCGCGTTTTGGAGGCGTTCAATGTCTTCGGGGTCCATGTGCAAGACGTGAAATGCGATGCGCTGCGCCGACTTCGGGCCCACGCCCGGCAAACGCGAGAGCTCATCGATGAGATCCTGCAATGGTCCTTCGAACACAATTCTCCTTAGAAAAGTTAAAAGACTGCCTGCCTGCGCTCTCCTTGCCCATGCAAGAAGAGGAGACGACAGTCTTTGTAGTGTATCGCCGGAGGCGCCCCGCCCCAATTAGCGGCAACGCAGCGGCTTTAAAGGTGGAGCCTCAACCTTTAGAAGGGGCCCAGTCCCTGAGACAGCGGCCCGATCTTCTCCTGCGCCAGACGCCCAGCGGCATCGTGGGCCTCACGGATTGCACCGATGATGAGGTCCTGGAGAGTCTCCACATCCTCCGGATCAACCACGGACTTATCGATCTGCAGATCAACCAGCTCCGCACCACCGGTCATGGTCACCTTAACGAGGCCGTTTCCGGCTGTTCCCTCTACGTGGGCCTTGAGGATTTCTTCCTGCGCGGCCTGCAGTTCAGACTGCATACGGGCGGCCTGCGCGAGCAGCTCGTTCATATCACCGGGCTGGGGCATAGATTCTGGCTGGGTCATGAGATTCCTTTCACGGTTAACTAAATTCGCCAAATCCCAAGTGTACATATGCGCGCTTAGACCCGCTCTGGGACTACAGGCGCTTTGCACCCAGCTCTCGCGACAGCAGTTCCATCGCGACCTCAAGCCCGCTGCGCCGGTCCCTCTCCCCTGCATTGCGCGCTTCCTCGAGCATCTCGCGCTCCTGGTCATCTTGGGTATATGCCCGCGCTGGCGCAGCTTGCCCCTCCGGCGCCGGATGGCCGTGCTGCGCATCCCTTCCAGGTTTCACAGGCTGACCGGGTTGCGCCGCTTGAGCTTGCCCAACGGGTTGTACCGCCAGTGCCGCTGGTGCCGCCTGCCTTCGCTGCGGGGCGCCCGCTCCTGCGGACTGCGGCTGCGCTGAGGGCGCAGGCGCACCGCTGTCCTCCGGATAGTAATCATCCGGCGGCGCGTTGAACTCCGCCTCCTCGGGCGCGGGCTCAGGCGGGAGCGGAACACCATTACTGAACTGCGGCGTCTTGGCAAACTCCTCGTCACGTTGCTTGGCCACCTGGGTGGCCCTGGCAATGCGTGAACGCCAACCCGAACGCTCAGCATCGTCTTGCTGGCCCTGCGCCTGCTTCGGTGCCGCTGCCGGTTCCGGCTGAGGCGCTGGCGACGCCGCCGGTGCATGCGCGCTCTGCTGCGCAGGCTGAACCTGTGCTCGACTCTCGCCAGCACTCGCGGTTGCCGAGGGCTCCGACCCCGTCGTAGCCACCGCTCGAGGGCTCTCTTGTCCTTCTTGACTTTCCTGGCCACCCAGCCTGCGCGGTGCGCCCCACGGGTCAGCTGCGGCTACAGGCTCTGCCTGTTCCGCTTGAGGCCGTTGCTGCGGTTGCTGCTCTGACTGGGGTTTCTCCTGGGGCCTTGGCTCTGGCGCTGGCTCTGGTGCAGACGCAGACGCAGGCACAGACGCAGAAGCTGACTTGTGCTGCTGGGGGCTAGGACTCTCTGCCTCCTGATCGGAGGCCGTGGAGGCCTCCCGGTGTGGGGGATTCGGATTCCACGCCGGCTTAGGCGCTGAGCGCTGCGGGCTAAAACCCGCGGCCACCGGATCCGTGCCGATGACGCACTTAACAGCCACGTCCCGCTGGAACTCTTGGCGCAGGGTTTCCACGATGGCGCCGTTATTGGCTTCCGCGTTGATACGCTCAGCCAACGCGCCGGTGGTGTGCCCGAGCACCAACGTGTTGTCGCGGAAGCCAAGGACGCGAGCCTCCGTCAGCATGATCTCGGCGATCTTGTTCTTGCGTCCCACCTCGCTGCGAATATGCGGCCACTGGGAGCGCACCTGCTCCGCAAAATCGACGGGCTCTGGCGCCGTTCGCTCTGGCGCGGGCTGTTCCTGCGCGGGCACAGAGCGCTCTTGAGGCGCGGGAGACTCCGGCGCCGGTGTCCGCGAAGGGGCGCTCGGAGATTCGGAGGCCGGGGAGGCAGGTGCGGTGGCTTCGGGAGCAGGAGCAGCGGCCGGCGCCTGTTGCTTGGCCTGCCGGTTACGCCGGTTAGCAATGATGGCCGCGGCAGCGGCGGCAGGGTCGCCAGCACCGGCGGTGGCACCTGCCGCGGGAGTGGCGCTGGGGCTTGCCGCTTGAGCGGCGTCGGTACCGATACTGCTTCCAGCGCTAGCACCAGTTCCGGCAGGCATGGTGTGAGGTGCAGCGACAGGGGCGGGTGTACTAGTGGGCCCGGTAGTTACCTGCGGGGCGGAGGCGCCGATGAGTAGGTGCGCGCAGAGGATCTCCAGCAGCAGGCGCGGCGAGGTGGCACCGCGCAGGCCAGAGATCTTCTCACTGACGGTGGAGGCCAGATAGGTCAGCTGCGGGCCGCTAAAACGCTGGGCTTGGGCCAAGAGCACCTCGCCGCGATCGGTAGGTGCGGTGACCAGCCCGGCCTCTAAGGCACCGGGAACGGCCTGCAGGATCATGAGATCGCGCAGGCGATCAAGCAGGTCAATGGCAAAGCGCCGCGGCTCATGGCCGGCCTCAATGACGTGGTCCACAAGCTTGAAGAGCGCGGCTTTGTCGTGGGTGGCGAGGGCGGAGACGGCGTCGTCAAGCAGGGTGACGTCCGTGACGCCCAGCAGGGGCCGGGCGAGGTCATAGGTCAGGCCATCCGGGCCCGCGCCCGCCAGCAGCTGGTCTAGGATAGAAAGCGTATCGCGCGGCGAACCGCCGCCGGCCTGGATGATCATGGGATAGACCGCATCCTCGACCGCCACGCCCTCCGAAGCCACGGTGCGCTGCAGCAGACCCTTCATGGCCGGCGGCGTCAGGAGGCGGAAAGGATAATGGTGCGTACGCGAACGGATGGTGCCGATGATCTTCTCCGGCTCCGTGGTGGCGAAGATGAAGATGACATGCTCCGGCGGCTCCTCCACCACCTTGAGCAGCGCATTCGCCCCCGAATCCGTGATCATGTGAGCCTCATCGATGATGAAGATGCGGTAGCGCGACTCCGCCGGGGCGAAGTACGCGCGATCGCGCAGGTCACGCATATCCTCCACGCCGTTGTGGGAGGCGGCGTCGAGCTCAGTGACGTCCAGGTTGCCAGGCCCACCCGGCGCCAGAGAAATACAGGAAGCGCAGACCCCGCACGGGGTGGAGGTAGGCCCCTCCACGCAGTTGAGCGAGCGCGCCATAATCCGCGCGGAGGAAGTCTTGCCGCAACCGCGCGGGCCGGAAAATAGGTAGGCATGGTTGATGCGCCCCGCATCAAGAGCGGCGGAGAGCGGAGTGGTGACCTGCTCTTGGCCGACCACTTCTGCGAACGTTGCTGGACGATATTTCCGGTATAGAGCCACGATGTAGCAGTCTACCGCCTCCGGCTGGGGCTAACCCTCCCGCGACCAATCCAGCAGGTCAATGCCCTGCTCAGCCACCGCCTCCTGGAAGGCACCCACGCCCTCCTCGACGGCATAGGCATACTCGGAATCCGTCAGCATCAGCAGCTGACACACCAGCGTCAGGCGCTTCTCCTCCGCCACCTGCGGCGTCTGCCCGCCCCACAGGTAGGGCACGATGAGCAGGCCGTGGTGGACGCCATGCTTGGCGACGTCGACACAACCCGGCAGCAACACCCCCGGCTGGGCAGGCAGTACCCCGCCCGCACGCTCGAGCATATCGGCGGCAGCGTTGACCGCGGTGGCCACGTCCTCTTGGCTCGCACGCGCTACCGCGAGGAGCTCGCAGCGCACATCGATGCCTTGCTCGGCGTGCTGCAGGCCGGTATCGACATCAGCAAAGGCGGTGGTGACGGCCAGCGATTGGCCGCCATCGAGCGCGGCCAGGCCCAGTTCGCGGCCGCCCACCTGCTCAAAACTCAGCGGGGCGGGGATGCACTGCGAAAGCCAAAAGGTAGTCTCCGCGCGGTTGATGGCCTAGACCCCCAGCTTCTCCAGAGCCGCCAGGAGCACGCAGGTAGCGACGCCGTCCATGGCCGTCTCCACCTCTTCCTGCGGGGGCAAGGAGGGTGCGAGGCGGATATTGCGGTCGTTGTCATCCTTGCCATAAGGGTAGGAGGCGCCCGCCTTGGTCAAGACGATGCCTGCCTCCTTGGCCAGCTCCCAGACGCGGGTGGCAGTGCCGTCGATGACGTCGAGGGAGATGAAGTAGCCGCCCTCCGGCTCCGTCCACTTGGCCACCTGATACTCACCAAGGCGGTTGTTAAGGATGCGCTCGACGGCGGAGAACTTCGGCGCCAGCAGCGCAGCATGCCGGCGCATGACCGCACGCACGCCCTCGGAGGACCCAAAGAACTCGTAGTGCGCGAACTGGTTAATCTTATTCGGGCCGATGCCGCGAATGCCGGCAATGGAGAGATACCAATCCAGGTTCGCGCGCGAGGACGCGAAGAAGGCAACGCCGGAGCCCGCGAAGGTAATCTTCGAGGTCGAGGACAGCGCCCAGAAACGGTTGGGGTGCTCGGCCTCCGCGGCAATGTCCAGGATGGGCAGCACCTTGGGGAACTCGTCGCCCAAGATGTGGACCGCGTAGGCGTTGTCCCACACGATGCGGAAGTCTGGGGCCGCAGTCTCCATCGCCGCGAGCTCGCGCGCGACGGACTCGGAAATGGTCACGCCCGTGGGGTTGGAGAACATAGGCACCAGCCACATGCCCTTGACCTGCGGATCCAGCACCAATTCTTTGATGGCAGCCACGTCAGGCCCATCCTCCAACATGGGTACCGAAATCATCTCAAACCCAAAGCGCTCCGAGATGGAGAAGTGGCGGTCATAGCCCGGAACCGGGCAGATCCACTTGACCTTCTCCTCCTCGCGCCACGGGCGGTCCGAGTCATTGTTGCCAAAGGCATATGACCAGGAGATGAGATCGAACATGATGTTGAGGGAGGAAGAATCCCCCGCCAGCAGCAGTTCCGGATCAACGTTGATGAGCCGGCCCCACAAGGCGCGCAGCTCCTTGATGCCCTCGAGGTTGCCGTAGTTGCGGAGATCGTTGCCAGCAGCATCCGTGTAGTTGGTGGCACCTGGCAGCTCCAGAAAGTCATTGGAGAGGTTGAGCTGCGAGCGGCTCGGCTTCCCGCGGGTCAGATCGAGCTTCAGGCCCTTGGCCTTAAGCTCGGCGTAATCCTTGCGGACTTGCGCCGCCAGCTCGGCTTGCTCGGACTTTTCCATGTTAAGAAGCGACATCTCGGCGTGTACCTTCCAAAGAGTTTCGGACATTCGGAGAGCCAGTGTAGTAGGTTCGCTCGCCAAACGCTCCACCCCGGAAGCCTAAAACGTAAAACGGACCCCACGTACCCGCCAGAGCCTCCTGACCCTTGCTGCATTCCTGCCCTGGGGGAGTTCAGAGGATGGACGCCACGTGGAATCCTGCCCCTCACCTTAGCCCGACTCTTGTGCTTTGTTCAAATGCGCCCCTCTAGCTCCTCACCGCCTCGCCACAGCCCCGCCACCGGCTGGGCTCCGCCTGGACGCCGCTCTCCACCCACTCACGTTAAGCCGCCTTCCCAGAATGCGCTCTGACCTGCCGATTAGCATTCCAATTGCCAGCACTGCTAAAGTTTCTTCTCGGAGGATTCGACTAGCGGCCTATGTCACACGCCTGGAACGCGTGCGGGAGTCACATCCCTCAGGGGTTCAAATCCCCTATCCTCCGCCATTGTGAAGTCTCGAGACATCGTCCTTAGAACGGTGCTCGAGACTTTTGCTATCCGTGGAGTTTTTCGAGGTCCGCGCCGTGTTCACGGTAAATAGTGGGCCCTAGATTGAAAAACTGGGCCACTGCTTGCAGTTAACACCGAGGAAACTCATTCCCGGGCCCCACCCCGCGCTACCCAAGACATGCAAGGACCCTTTAGGGGTATAAGAACCAACCGGTTTAAGATTTAGCAAAAGAAATTCTAATGATTCCTTTATAATCTCCTACAGCCTTAAAGGGACTGACTCCAGGCGCCTCTCTCCCGCCTTAGCGCCCTGTCCGGCTTTTTCTTTGACTCCCTATCCCTAAGAGGTCTCTCATGCGCCGCAGCGCCCGCTTCGCCATACTTGCACTTGCTCTACCCGCGTTCGCGCTTAGCGCCTGCTCGGGCGAGGAATCCGCGAAGGAGGCAGCAACATCCTCGGCAGCCCGCGCTTTCTATGACATCCCCGATGACTGGTGCGCCATGGACCCCGATGTTCTGGCTAATCTCAAGCGGACGCATACCACCCTGGAGCAAAAGTATGGTGAGCAAAGCGATCCCGCAGTTAGGTTGAGTGCACCCAGCAGCTACTACACGCGGACTTTCTGCCCCACCATCGACAGCACTGATTCCGTGGGAATTCTCAAGATCGAGAGCGGGAAGGATCTCGGCATCAAGGCCTCGTCGATAGATGCTGATGACAACAAGGAGCTCACAGCCGCACTGGGTGATCCGGTGGATGTCTCCGAGTATGCCTACCTGTACAGCATTGCCAAGGACAACCCGGACAGCGTCGAAAAGCTTTCTTTGCCCTCTTTCCCTGTCACCTCCGTGCCCACGCTCGATGTCGAGCCCCCGCGCCCCACATCCACGACCACCACTAAGAAGCCATCGCCACGGCCCACCGCCAAACCAGAGCCGGCCCCCGCCGCGCCGGAGGAGCCCGTTGAGCAACAGGCTCCCCAAGCGCCGCCCGCAGCCCCGGCGCCGGCACCAGCTCCTGAAGCCCACAGCGGCGGACCCCAAATGGAGTGGCGCACTGTGGGTCCCTTTGGAAACTTCTCTGGCTGTACGCAAAACAGCGACATGCAGCCAATCCAGGTAACCAACTGCTACCAAGGCAGCGATGGACTCTACTACTACGACACCATGGCCCAGTCCCTGCGCTAGCAGCTATTAAGGTCTTTCACCTATGCCGTGTTGACGGTGAATAGGGCCCCAGGAAAGCAGTTGATCTCTTAGGCAGCGAGCGAGGCGATGGCCTCCTCGTAGACATCGAGCCCGCGGTTGAGCTCGTCTTCGGTGATGATGAGCGGCGGGGTGATGTGCGCCCGGTTGCCGTGGACGAAGGGCCACACGCCGTTCTCCTTGCAGTATGCGGAGAACTGCGTGATGGGCGCGGCGTCCGCACCGGAGGCGTTGAAGGCCACGAGAGGCTCGCGGGTCTGCTTGTCCTTGACAAACTCAATGGCCCAGAACAGGCCCAGGCCGCGGACCTCGCCGACGATGTCGTACTTATCGCGGATGGCCTCTAGGCGCGGGCGCACAACGCGCTCACCCAGGTCCTTCACGTGCTCGAGGATCTTCTCTTCCTTGAATACCTCGAAGGTAGCAACGCCGGGAGCGCAGGCCAGCGGGTGTCCAGAGTAGGTCAGGCCGCCGTTATAAGGCGTGGTGGACCAGGTTTTCTGGATCTCGCGGGACAAGATGACGCCGCCGAGGGGCACGTAGCCGGAGTTGACGCCCTTGGCAAAGGTGATGAGATCCGGGGTGACGTCGAAGTTCTGGTAGGCAAAGAGCTCGCCCGTGCGGCCGAAGCCGGCCATGACCTCGTCGGCGATGTAGACAATTCCGTACTTATCACACAACGCACGCACGCCAGGCAGGTAGCCCTCTGGCGGGACGAGGATGCCGTTGGTGCCGACGACCGTCTCTAGGATGATGGCGGCGATGGTATTCGCGCCTTCCAAGATGATCTGATCCTCGAGGTGCTTAAGCGCGCGCTCGCATTCCTCCTGCTCCGTGGTGGCCCAGAAGGGCGAACGGTAGCAGTAGGGGCCGAAGAAATGGACGACGCCGCCGTCGCCAGGCTCGTTATTCCAGCGCCGCGGATCACCGGTCAGGGTAATAGCGGTGGTAGTGGCACCGTGATAGGAGCGGTATGTGGACATGACCTTCTGACGTCCGGTGTAGCCGCGCGCCATACGCACCGCGTTCTCGTTGGCATCCGCGCCACCATTGGTGAAGAAGACGGAGCCGTAATTCTCCCCGACCGCATCAACGATGAGGCTGGCGAGCTGCGAGCGGGTGTCATTGTGGAAGGCGGGCGCGATGGTGGAGAGCTTGTCGGCCTGCTCGTGAATGGCCTGGATAAGCCGCGGGTGCTGGTGGCCCAGGTTGAGGTTGACCAGCTGCGCCGCGAAGTCCAAGTAGCTCTTGCCAGCGCGGTCCTGGAAGGTGGCGCCGCTGCCGGATACGACGTCGATGGGGTCAATGAGGTCTTGTGCCGACCAGGAGTGGAAAACGTTGCCGTCCATTGTTATTCTCCGTTGCTTTAGTGAGTGGGGAAGCCGAGGTTGACCTGGGACTCGCTGGGCAGAGGCCAGCGCTCGGTGACAACCTTGCGGCGGGTGTAGAAGTTGAAGGCCTCGGGGCCGTAGATGTGGGTATCGCCGAAGAGCGAATCCTTCCAGCCGCCGAAGGAGAAGGCACCGATGGGCACTGGGATGGGGACGTTGATGCCCACCATGCCTACCTCGATGTTGAACTCGAACTCGCGGGCGGTGCGGCCGTCGCGGGTGAATACGGCGGTGCCGTTGGCATAGCGGTTGGAGTTGATGAGCTCGACCGCCGCGTCGAAGGTATCCACGCGGGCGACAGCGAGGACTGGTCCGAAGATCTCCTCGTCGTAGACGGGCATGCCGGGAACAACGTCGTCGACAAGCGTGGGACCAATGAAGTAGCCGGAGGTGGGAAGGTCGGCCTTGCGGCCGTCGACAAGCACGCTGGCACCGGACTCCTCGGCGCCGGCGATGAAGCCCTCAATGCGCTCCTTGGCCTGGGCGGTGATAACCGGACCCATCTCTGCCTGCGGATCGGTACCGGGACCGACCTTGATGTCGGCGATGCGCTCACGGATCTTTGCCACCAGCTCATCGGCGATGTCACCGACGGGAACGACGACGGAGACGGCCATGCAGCGCTCGCCCGCGGAGCCGAAGCCGGCGGAAATGGCGGCGTCAGCAGCCGCATCCAAGTCCGCGTCCGGCATGACGACCATGTGGTTCTTCGCGCCGCCAAGCGCCTGGCAGCGCTTGCCCAGCGCGGTGGCACGCTCGTAGATGGACTTGGCAATGGGTGTGGAACCGACGAAGCTGACCGCCTTGACCTGCGGGGCCTCGATGAGGGCCTCGACGGTGTCTTTGCCGCCGTGCACGAGGTTCAACACGCCCTCGGGCAGGCCGGCCTCGTGGAAGGCCTTGACAATCCAGTTGGCGGCGGAAGGATCGCGCTCGCTAGGTTTGAGAATGACGGTGTTACCAGCGGCGATGGCCGCGGTGACCATCCACAGCGGAACCATGGCCGGGAAGTTGAAGGGGGTAATGCACGCGACGACGCCGACAGGCTGACGCACCTGGTGGACGTTGATGCCGGTGGCGGCCTGCTCGAGGTACTCGCCCTTCATGTGGTGCAGAAGGCCGGCGCAGAACTCGACGTTTTCGAGGCCGCGGGCAATCTCACCAGCCGCATCGGAGGGCACCTTGCCGTGTTCGAGGGAAATGATCTCCGCGAGCTCGGACTGGCGCGAGGTGATGATCTCACGCAACTTGAAGAACACATCCGCGCGCTTGGCCAGCCCCGTAGAACGCCAGGCCGGCAACGCTTCCTGCGCCTTGGCGACGGCATCTGCCACCGTGGCCGAATCGGCCACGGCAAGCTGTGCGGTTTCCTCACCGGTAGCCGGGTTGAACACCGGGGAAAAGCTCGCGGATTCGGAGACTTCTTGGCCCTTGATAATGTGCGGGATAACTGTGGTCACTGCCACTCCTCTCGTGTGTTTATGCGTGCGGCCTCCGTGCTCACGGCGTATCCAGACCTTGAATGCGCTGAAAAAAGAACACTGTGTCTGGCGCGTTGGCCGCGGCCTCTTTTAAGGGCCTGAGTACTTCTGTACAGGCCTTTTAGGGGAGGTAACACATATTGTGACAGCAGGTACAGTCGCCCAGTAGTCCTAATCTGTTCAGATCGAGTGTCAAAAATGAACACTGTGCACACCGTTTCTAACTTCTAGTGATTGACTGGTATTTTGAATGCCGAGAAGGCCGGCCACAACGGGCCTTGCCCTCCGCCCGAAAGAAAGACTTAACAACCATGAAATCCAGCTCCGTGACGCTGCGGGACATCCTCGCCCTACCAGCGCTCATGCAGGCAAAAACTGAGGTCATCTGCGGCGCGGACAGGCTCGACACCCCGGTGCGCTGGGTACACGTGGTCGATACCGCCCGCGGCGCCGAACTCCTCAACGGCGGCGAATTGCTGCTCACCTCCGGCATCATTTTTGACCGCCCGCCCCGTCAGCAGCGCCACCTCATAGACAGCTTCCACCGCTCCGGGGCCGTGGCCTTGCTCGTCGAGGTCGGCGTACAGATCTCCCAGGTGCCTCCCGCGGTTGTGCACCGCTGCCAGGAACTAGGCTTGCCGCTCATCGCCACCTATGACGAGGTGAAATTCGTCGAAATCACCGAGGCCGTGCACTCCGAGCTTTTGCACCGCCAATTCGAGCAGGTCGAGGCACTGCAGCGCATCAACTCCTCTTTTTGGGGTTTGATGTTCAACGGCGCCCCGCCCGAGCAGCTTGTCCTCCACGCCTCCCGCGAGCTAGAGCTGCCCGTGGTCTTAGAGGATCTCAACCACCGCGTGGTCCTTTACGTCGAGGGGCACTTCCTTCCCTCCCAACTGCTGAGCAATTGGGAGGCCAAGTCCCGCGAATGGGCCGATAGCACCCGCGGCGTGGGCCTGGTGGCCGATCCTGTGAGCGTGCCGGATCCGCACGAACCTGGCGTTTCCTGGGACTTCATCGACATCCAGGCCCAGGGAAATCACTGGGGCAGGCTCTTCGTGCGGCGCACCGGCGAGCGCGATTCCAAGGCCACGCACATCATGCGCCATGCCTCGATGTCCCTGGCCATCGAAAGGCTCAGCGCCCACTCCCCCAATTCCTGGATTGACCTGCGCGAGCGCATGGGCCTCGACCGCTTGCTGCACCACCGATTCACCACCGTCACCGGCCAGAAGACGGTCCTAGAATCCAATGGCTTCCGCACCGACGGCCGTCGCGTCATCGCCCTCGAGGTGCGCTCCGCCACCGAAGGCGAGCCCACCCTGGACCAGGTCCGCGGGGCCTTGTTGCGCATAGGGCCCGACACGGACGTGCTGGTGGCCCCGCAGGAAAGCGATGCCACCCGCATCGTGGGCGCGGTTTCGGTCGACCCGCACCGCTACCAGGTGGGCGAGTTAAAGAGGCGCATGCTGGCAGAGTTCGAGGCCTTGGGCGTGGCACTCAACGTCACCGTGGCGGTGGGGCTGGAGGGGCCCATCGATCTGGGGTCGGCCTTGCACCAGCTCGCGAAGATCGACGAGGAGCTGCCCGCGACCGGCGTCAACTTCCGCGTCATGACGCGTGAGAAGTTGGAGGGGGTTCTGCACAAGCTTCACGACGACGTTAATGTCCAGGCCTTCAGTGAATCCTTACTCACTCCACTCATGCTCCACGATCAGCGCAACAATGGAGATCTGCTGCCTACCGCCCGCGCCATCGTGGACTACCCCACCTCGCGCTCGGCCGCCGCGCAGGTTCTGCATCTCTCGCGCACGGCCCTATACTCGCGCATCTCCACCATCGAGAGGCTCTTGTCGATGGACCTTAACAACGGCAAGGAGTTCTTCGCCTTGAGCCTGGCGGTGCGCGCCTACTTCGGCGAGTAGGCGGAGGCACCAGCTGCGTCAGCCTAGGTCGCCGAGGTAGCCGCGGTGGTCACATTAGGCGCTGCGGAAGTAAAGCGGTGCTCCCAGCCGATTGCACGCTCGAGGACGAAGCCGACCTCAAATACGGATTTCTCATCATAGGGCCGCCCCACTATCTGCACGCCGGTGGGAAGCCCGAAGCGGTTGATACCCGTGGGCACAGCCAAGGCCGGGTGCCGGTTGGCAATGTTGAAGGGAATGGCCAGATAGTCTTTCCAATAATGCTCGCCGTCTGCGTTGACCGTCTCCGCTGGGCCCTGCGCGGGGTACTGGCCCCAGGCAGTAACCGGGGCGAGGAGCACGTCGACGTCGGCAAAAAGCCGCGCCAGCTCCGCCCGGATGGCGCTTTCGCGCTCGAAGGTCTTGTACAGCGGCAGCCGGGCTGCTGCCTGCAGCGTGGTCTCAATGAACTCGCCGATATAGGGCGAGGAAGCCGCTCCCGTTGCCTCCAAGGTGTCCGCCATGACTGGCGCCAAGGTGTGCCCATAGTGCGCGAGAGCGGCCTCCATGATCTCTTCCGTGGTCCAGTTCGGATTGACCGCGGATACCACCGCGCCTTGTTCCTCGAGCAGCAAGGCGGAGCGCTCCACATTCGCCGCGGTATCGACATCGACGTTGAAGTTTCCGAGTGCAGTGGAGTAGCCAATCTTCTTGCCCTGCACCGTGGCGCCAGCCGCGGCTACCTCCACCGGCTTCTTGGGTAGGCTATGCGGATCTGCGGGATGCTGCCCGCTAATCGTGTTGTGCATCAGCAGTGCATCCCCCACGGTGCGTGCCATCGCGGAATCGCTGCGGTACCAATCCATCGTGGAGGGATGAATACCTGGCACCACGCCATAGGGCGCTTTATAGCCAACGACGCCACACATGGAGGCCGGAATGCGCGTCGATCCTCCAATGTCCGAACCCGTGGCCAAAGGCGCATAACCTGCAGCCAAAGCCGCGCCGGATCCACCGGAGGAGCCTCCCGGGCTCATCGAGGTATCCCAGGGATTGCGCGTGACCCCGTGCTCCAAGGAAGCGGTAAAAGTGGCCGCGCAGAACTCCGGGTTGGCCGAGCGCGCCAAGAGGATGGCCCCAGCTGCTCGCAGCCTTTCCACCACGGGGTGATCCTCCACGGCGGTCACCGCGGCGGCCGGAAGCGCCTGGTCCACGTCATAGCCTGCAATCGCATGCTTTTCCTTGATGATGACCGGCACCCCCAGCAAGGGGAACTCGCGGTAAGCGTGCGAATCCTTGCGCCACAGCTCGGTCGCGGCCTGCGCCTGGCGTAGCGCGCCCTCCAGCATTTCAGTGATCGCATTGAGCTCCGGTTCCAGAGCGTCGATGCGCTCGAGGAGGGAGCCGACAACCTCCGTGGGCGTTGTTGTCCCGCGCCGGTATTCGGTGATGAGTTCTTCCGCGCTTAGCTCTGGATAGGACATGTCTGACCTGGTTCCTTTCGGTTCTTCAGCACCACTTTAACAATGGTGGGGAGGTAGAAAATGCTTGGTTCTCTAGTGAATCGGCACTTTCGCGCCCACGGGGGCAGTGTTGTGGTCTGCGGAGTCGATCTCCGGGCGGCGTGCCGGCCCGGTCAGGGCGGAGACTGCAACCATGACCACGAGGTTGGCCACGATGGCGGGGATACCGTTGTTCATGCCCCACAGGTGGAAGCCGGTAATAGTGAAGGCGATGACGATGCCCACGCCGACGAGCATGCCGGCGAGAATGCCCTTGCCGTTGATAAAGGTGGTCTTCGTGCACGACAAAATGTTGGCGGGCGCAAGCTGCACCAACCCGGCGTAGGTCAGCAGGTAGAGGTTGGCCATGAGGTCCGGGCGAAGAATTGCCAGGCCCAAGGACAACAGCAAGATAACCGCGGAGGAACCCTTGCCAACCAGAAGGCGCCGCTCCGGGAGGAAGTCCTGCGGAACCAGGTTGGAGGAAATAAGCGTCGCAATGGAGAGCACGCAGTGTGCGGCGGGGACAATCGCGCAAGAAGTACCAGCGATGAGGACAAAGCCCATGAGCCAACCAGGCAGGGACTGCTGTGCTACTTCCAAGATGGCGGAGTTTTCCTCGCCCTTGTTGATCTCCAGGTGGGTGGCCGCATAGAAACCAATGACGATGGGAACCAGCGTGGACAGCGAATACAAAGGCAGCATCACGTGGTTCTTCGAGACGGACTTGGAGTTCTTGGCCGCGAGGACCGCAGGCCAGCTCTCCGGAAGCGTCATGGCACCCAGGCCGATGCCGCTGATGATAACGCTGGTCAGGAACCAGACCACGCCATAAGTCTTGGTGCCAGGCTCAATGAGCATGAGATTCTGCATGGTGTCCATAACTTCATTGAATCCGCCCTGCGCTGCGTAGTGAACCATAACTCCGATGAGGACAACGACGAGGCCAACGACCATAGCGACGTCCTTGAAGTACGCCGTCATGGACACGCCCTTGAGCCCGGCCCAGGCCACGAACAAGAGAATCAAGACGGTCGAGGCCACCATGCTCAGCGTGCCGGCAGACTTATCGCCGGTGGCAAAGGAGACCATGGTTCCCAGGCCGACAATCTGTACCTGCACGATGGGGACGAAGAAGACCACGGAAACAATCGCGACGGTCTTGGTCAGAATCTTGCTGCCGAATTGGTGACCCACCATGTCCGCGTTGGTGTGATAGTTAAATACGCTTCCCAGCTTCCAGACAATGGGCCCGATGAGGAACATACCGATGTATCCGAGCACCAAGTATGCGGGAAGGTAGGTGGCCGAGACCCCGCCGAGGACCGTAAGTCCCGACATGCCGAGGAAGGTAAAGCTGGTGAAGATCGCTCCAGCTTGGAGGAAGAAGGTGGTGATGGAGCTCATCCCGCGGTCACCGATGGACCAGCCGGAGTGGGTATCAAGGCTGCCGCGGCGGCCCATGAAGCCGAGGACGGCGATGAGGATGATCCCTAAGATTGCTGCAAAAATCACGCGATTGCCTCCTCTTTCGCGCCGGGGGCATCCCCGAGCTCGACTTCATTGCGATAGAGCCAGGACAAGATGAGCGTCGTGGCGATGGACCAGACGACGACCCACATGATGATCACGGGGAAGCCGAGGAATAGGGTTCCGTTGCTATTCATCGGAATTAGGGGGGTAAGTACCAGCGCCAACACGGGCACTAATAGGACGAGGTGTTGTCGGGTGAGATGGGTCATGCGTTACCTCCATTGGTGTCGTGGCATTAATTAGTCTTGCGGAGAAAAACACTGCCTACAAGACACGTTGTGTCAGCATTGCCGGCTTTCGATGACATTGTGTTAACCCTCATGTGAAGAATCATTGTTAAGTCATTGCTAATAACTGGCTGGGCCTTAGCTAGACGGGCCGCGGCGCACGGCCTACTTGAGGTGATCGAGCTCGCCATCGAGCAAGCGCGAGATGATCTCGGTGTGCACCACCAGCCCGTTGACGAGGTCCTCGTCGGAGGTAAACTCCCGCTCGCAGTGCGATACGCCGCCTTCAGAGGGCACGAAGGTCATCACTGTCGGCGCAATGCGGTTGACGGCAACGGAGTCATGCCCGGCCATGGTTTCGATCCTCATGCAGCTGATGCCCGTATTGGCGGCGGCCTTCTCCGTCAACTCGACGCCATCCTCGGGATAGACCTGATGGTCGCGGATGTCGAAGTCGCGAGCCTCGATGGTGATATCGCGAGCACGCGCCACCTCCTCGCAATAATCCACGAGAATCTCGCGCGCCTTCTCGACGTCGGCGCGGCGGTGCGCACGCAGGTCAATGACGAGTTTTACCTCCCTCGGAACCACGATGGGAGAGTTCGGCTCCACGTCGAATTGCCCCACGGAGGTCACAATCTGCTCGGGCTCGAACTCTTCGACCACCTGCTCTGTCTTCAACACCAGCATCGCCGCAGCGGGCAGGGCATCGTGGCGGTCTTTCATGATGGTGGCCCCAGTATGGGACTGTTCCCCGATGACATCGACGTAGAGCTTCTGGGTGTACCAGGACTGGGTCACCGCGCCGATGGCGGTGGCATTCCTCTCCAGCAGGCGCCCCTGCTCGATGTGGATCTCGGCATAGGCCGCCACGCTGGGCGCCTCATCGCTGCCCAGGTAACCAATGGACTCGAGGGCCTCCTTGACGGTGATGCCCTGGGCGTCTTTGATGCTTAGCGTCTCTTCGAGGTCAAAGAGACCGCACATCACCGAAGATCCCATGATGGAGGGAGCAAAACGCGCTCCCTCCTCGTTGAACCAGTCCACGACCGCCAGGTTGTACTTGGGCTCCATCTGCCCAGCTTCCACGCGCTTTTTAATCTCTATCGCCGCATGCAGAGCAGCAATGACGCCATAGCAGCCATCAAACCTGCCGCCTAGTGGCTGCGAGTCAAGGTGCGAGCCTGTGAGCACGTAGTCAGCGCCGTCGACGAAGTCCAGCAGGGCAAAGACGTTGCCGATAGGGTCAATGCGTACCTCGAAACCAGCAGCGCGGGCTTGGGCGCTGAACCAATCACGCAACTGTCCGTGCGGCTTGGTACCGGCCTGCCTGTCGACGCCGTCATGAGACGTAGCACCGAACTCCCAGGTCCGATGGAAATCGTCGATAAAGTCCTGCGCCTCAATCCCGGAGGCTTCCGTGAAGGTGGTGCTCATGTGTGTTTTCCTCTTTCTGCACGATGGGGCCTTAAAGCCAATTAACCATCGCGAGGAAAGCCCAACAAGACTGAAAGTGTCCGGAGGTTCCAGGTGAGAAAGACACTGTGTCCAGGTGCGCGGCCTTAATCTATAACCGGCGTCGCAAAGCTGCGTTCATGCAACCACTCAATGTGTGGCAGGGTATTCATGCCCCACTCGGTGCGGCATTCTAGGAAGGCCTGCGCCACCTCGGCCTCGTCATAGCCGCCGTCCCGCAAGTATTGCCGGAAACCGTTGGCACCGGGCTCCTTGACCCACAGCCACACGAAGTCCTCGAGGGAGTTGTCCCCCAAGAACTCCTCCATTCCGGCGGGGACATACTCCCGGCTTGCGTGAACGCGCTGCGCAAGGTCCTGATCGAAGAAGTCGAAGAGATAATCCAAGCTGTCCTCGAGCTGCCCGTAATGATAAGCATCCATGGTCTTAGTGTTTAGTACTCAGGGACATGCGGTCAACCTCTTCCAGGATCTCGTCCACGATCATGGGGTTATAGTTGCGATCGCGCCGCATGTTCAACAGCTCCTGCTGCGCACCGATGAGGGCAATGCGCCGCGCGGCCAGCGCAATATCACGCGCACGGATGGCCTTTTGAATACGAGTGGAGGCATCCTCACCGTCCTCGTCCTCACCCAGGCGGTCCTCGAGCCACTGCGCGATATTGGCGGTGATCTCCGGATCTAGCTCTGAGAAGTGCTTCTGCATGGCGGAAATCCCGGCGCGGCGCGCTTGCTTGGTGATCTGCATGCGCATCTTGTCTGCCGCCGCCTCGGAATGCTGGGTCAGGTCGAGGCGACTCATCAGCCACGGCAACAAAAGCCCCGGGATAACCATGGTGACCAGCAGCACGGTCAGCGCGATAACGGCCAATTCATGGTGGAAGCCAAAGGCCCCCGAGGGAACGGAAAGTACCAGGGCCAAGGTCACCAGCCCGCGCATCCCCGACCAAGTCATGAGCAAGACCTCTTGCAGGCGCAGTGGCGCCACCCGCGGCTTTCCGCGCCGCAGGTTTATCCGGTAGTAGACATACATCCACACCAGGCGCACGAGGAAGGCCACGAAGGACAAGATGACGCCGACGAGCACCGAGTGCCACAGGTCCGCGCCGACCTCCGCGACGGCATCACTGACGTTGAGGCCGATAAGCCCAAAGGCCACGCCGGTAAAGAGCAGCTCGATGGTCTCCCAGAAAGACTGCCCCGAGAGCCTGTCCTCTGCCTGAATATCAGCCCGGGAGCTGAGTTCGACGGCGGCGATGACCACGGCGATAACGCCCGAGGCATGGATTTCTTCGGCGAAGATATACACCGCAAATGGCACCACCCACGTCAGCGCGTTACGGGCATTGACCTCGTGCACGCGGGTGATAAACATCGCGGCCAGCCTGCCAGCCACCCAGCCGAGGATGCAGGCCACCGCCGCCGAGTAGATGAAATTGACAATCGCCCCGCTCCAGGTGAGCTCCCCCTCATTGACCACGGCCATGAGCGCCAGGTGGAAGGCCACGATGGAGGCGGCGTCATTAAAAAGGCCCTCTGTCTGCAGGGCGGAGATGATACGGCGTGGGATGCCGGCGGGCTCCGCCACCGCCTCCACGGCCACCGGATCCGGCGGAGCGATGGCCGCACCAATGAGAATCGCGCCGGCGAAGCCCAGGCCAGGCAAGAAGGCAAAGGCCGTGAGCCCGACGGCGAAAGTGGTGGCCACCACCAGAAGAACCGAGAGACTCAAGATGGTCACCCACTGCTCGCGGATGACTCCCCACGAGGTGCGCCGCGCCAGCGCCCACAGCAGCGGCGGCAGGAAGATGGGAAGGATCAACTCAGCGGGCACGTTCAGGCTCGGCAGCGCCGGCGTAAACACGGCGACGGCGGTAAGGATGGTCAGCAGGGCCGGCCAGGGCAGGCCGATTTTATCCCCCACCGCGACCACGACCACCGTCAACAGCATCAAACCGATGAGTACTAGAAGGACTTCCATTTCACTCTTCTCACTTCACCCGCGGTTTCTACAAGAAATAGAGTACTGCCTCACGGCCCTCGATGGAGGGCGACGCCTGAAGTAATGCTTCATGTACTACTGCGGCCGCCACACATAGGGCTCGCGCGGAATATCAAGCACGTCAAAGCCCTTGAGCAGCTCGGCGGTATTCTTTGCTTCGCTGCCCAGGGAGGCCGCCAACTGGGCAAAAACCTCCCCCAAGGTGTGGGTCTTAAGCAACTGGCGTAAGGTCACGGCGCCGTCGCGCTTGGACAGGCGCTTGCCGGCTTCGTTAAGCACCAGCGGAACGTGAATATATTCCGGTACTGGGTAGCCCAAGACCTGGGCCAGGTAGGCCTGGCGCGGGGCGGAAGAAAGCAAATCGACGCCGCGGACAACCTGGTCCACGCCCTGAAAAGCATCATCGACCACCACAGCCAGGTTATAGGCCCAATCCTGGCCCTGATCGGCGTTGCCGCCGCGGCGCAGAATGAAGTCATCAACCTCACCTGTGTACTCGCCGCGGAGGAGATCATGAATGCTAAAACTAGACACCTCAGCCCGCAGGCGCAGCGCGGGAACCCGACCCTGCGCGGAGAGCTCCGCGCGCTTGCGAGCCCGCGCCACCTCATCCAGATTGCGGCAGGTGCCCGGGTACTGGCCCGGGATAGCATGCGGGGCCCGCGCCGCCTCCTGGATGTCCTTGCGCGAGCAATAGCACTCATACACGGGCAAACGCGCCAATGCCTGCTCATAGGCTGCATAGCGATCATGCTGGTGGACAACCTCGCCGTCCCAGTCCAGGCCGAGGTTCGCGAGGTCCTCGAGCTGCCGCTTGGCCGCAGCCGCGGTGGAGCGCTGGGTATCGATATCCTCCACGCGCACATGAAAATGACGCCCCGTGGAACGCGCGCACAGCCACGCCAGCAGCGCTGTGCGCAGGTTTCCAAAGTGCAAATCCCCCGAGGGGCTGGGGGCGTAGCGCCCCGCGCCGGGTGCTAGAGCGGAGTGTGCCATAGAAAACAAGTCTACGGGGCGAATTTGTCTCGCCCGTGCATTAGTATCGACACCCATGGATAACGCAGCCGCTACCAAGTATCCGCTCCTCGACGTTGCAAACGCCGAAGCCATCTATACCTACGTCAACAACGGCGAAGCTCCGCTGGAACGAGCACCCCAACTGCTCGCAGAGGTCAACGCCGAGATTGAAAAAGCCTTTTCTGATGACGTCTTTAGCGGCTCCCTCGAAGATTCCGCAGCCCTGTCCTACTTCTTCCTCTCCCGGGAAGCCCTGCGGCGCATGCTCGGCAACGCCCCCAGCTCCGAGGACTACTACTACGTTGCATCCTTGGGCGCCATCACTGGCCAGCCCTCGCTCATCAACATCGGGTATAGCTACTTGGCCGAAGACAGCCTCAACGACGGCGACCTCGCCGGCGCCGAGGCCTTTATAGCCAAGATCAGCGATTCTGACATGGCAACAGCTCTCGAGCAGCGCCTCACAGCCAAAGCTGATCCGCGAGCAGATCTGCGCGAGCGGCTTGCCGCGGCCAAGTCCGGGGACGTCGCAGCCCATGGCGCCGAGTTCCGCGCAATCAACGAGGCCGCGCAGGGACTCGAGCACGACGAGGAATCCCTGCGTATGGTCTTGGACTCCGCGGTAGGCTTCCTCTACGCCTCCGCGGATGCCGGTGCGCGCGAGGAAGTAGCCCGCACCTCTCACGAGTACCTCGATGCCGCCCGGCCCAGCTCCATGCACAGTAGTCTGCCCGCTGCACTGCTTGGCCGCTTCTACCAGGACGCCGCCGCCGGACAGGTCTCCTCCGCCACACGTCTGAGCTTCCTTGACCTCGCAGCGGACTTTTATGGCGAGGCCGGAAACCCCGGCAAAGAGGTTGACCTGCTCTTGGCCCGCGTGATGGAGTACCTCGAGATGCAGCGCACCGAGGACGCCCATGACCTGCTCGGTTCCTACTATGTCAAGGCCAAGAACTCAGGCAGCCTCCTGGCACGCGCACGGTGGATAGCCTTCTTCTCAGAGACACTGCGCACCGTCTCCCAGTCTATGGCCAAGTCCACCCAGGTACTCCTCGACTTCATGGCCACCAACCCTGTGCAGGCTGCCTCCGCGCCGGAAGAGTTCAGCGCCGTAGCCACAGTGGCGGAACTTCTGGGGGACCGCTACGCCACCGCCGGGGACACCGGAAACTCCCGCCGCAACTACGGCATTGCCTATGAGCTCTTCTCCAGCGCCGGCAACGCCCAGGCGCTCGCCTCCTTGCGCGCCAAGGCTTAAGCCCCCCGAGGGTCTCCGAAAATCGGGGTCGCAACCTCACCACAAGCGGGCCGTGATCATCCGTGATCACGGCCCGCAGTGCTGTCACAAGGAGGCCTTAACCAATTTGTGACCTACCCCCATTGCCCAGCAGATTAGCTATACATTTTCGCCATTTTTGCAGGTATTTAATTTACTTAGCTTGGCAAATGGCATTCCGGGGGGAGTAGACTTTTTTGTCATTGCACGAACCGAGCGCATCTTTGGATACCTCCCTAGGCACAAACCTGGGCTCGATTCTTTCGGAATTTTGAGAAGGAGACAGTCAGGAAGAAGGAAGCTCGCTCGAGGGTTGTGCGGTGCACTCACCGCTGCCCGTTTCACTTATAGACGAGAGGTTGAAACTCGTGGATCTTAAACGATCTAAAAAAGAATCCAAGAAGCAGCGCAAACAGCGCCTCAGCGTTGATGATGTCAACGTGGTTACCTCAAAGAAGATCCGCCCGGCTATCAAAGGCACCGTGGTGGGAAACTTCATGGAATGGTACGACTTCGGTATTTACGGTTATCTGACCGTCACCATGACCACCGTCTTCACCCAAGGCCTGCCCGAAGAGTGGCAGCTACTCGCGGTGATGTTCGGTTTCGCGGTCTCCTACCTCGTCCGCCCCATCGGCGGCCTGGTCTTAGGCCCACTCGGCGATAAAGTCGGACGCCAGAAAGTCCTCTATGTCACGATGGCCATGATGGCCATCTCCACCGCGCTCATCGGATTGCTGCCCACAGCCGCCTCAATAGGCGGTTGGGCGCTCATCCTACTTTATGTACTCAAGCTAGTCCAGGGCTTTTCCACCGGCGGCGAGTACGCCGGCGCCACCACTTACGTGGCAGAGTTCGCCCCAGATAAGCGCCGCGGTTTCTTCGGATCCTTCCTTGATATGGGTTCCTACCTCGGCTTCGCCGCCGGTGCCTCCGTCGTCGCCATCACCACGTGGCTGAGCACCCACTTCGCCGGCGAGACTGCCATGCACGACTTCGGCTGGCGCATCCCCTTCCTTACCGCCATCCCGCTGGGCATCATCGCCGTCTATCTGCGTACCCGCATTCCGGAAACGCCTTCCTTCGAGGACAACCAGTCCGAGGACGAAGAGAGCATTGAAAAGGACACCGAGGATCCCTACGCACGCTTGGGCCTCGTCGGCGTCATCCGCCACCACTGGCGTGCGCTGCTCATCGGAATTGCTATCGTGGCCGCGACCAATACCGCCGGCTACGCGCTGACCAGCTACATGCCGATCTACCTGGAGGAACAAATCGGCCTGCACGCCGCATCCGCGGCAGCCGTGACCGTGCCTGTCCTCGTTGCGATGTCCCTGTTGCTCCCCCTCGTTGGGCGCTGGAGCGACAAGGTCGGCCGCAAGCCCGTCTACGCCACCGCTGTGGGCGCCACCGTTGTTCTCATGGTCCCTGCATTTTTGATTATGAACACCGGCTCCATCGCTGCAGTGCTCATCGCACTGTGCATGGTGGCCATCCCCACCGGCCTGTATGTGGCGCAGTCTGCCTCTGCACTTCCGGCGCTCTTCCCCACCGCCTCGCGCTTTTCCGGCATGGGAATCTCCTACAACGTCTCCGTCTCGCTCTTCGGCGGCACCACCCCACTGGTCACCCAGTTCCTGCTGCAAAAGACCGGGCTGGACATTGTGCCGGCGCTCTACATCATGGTTTTCTCCGTACTTGCTGGTGTCGCTCTTCTGTTCATGAAGGAATCTTCACAGAAGCCGCTGATGGGGTCCTTCCCCACCGTCGAGTCCAAAAAGGAAGCCATCGAGATAGTCAAGGGCCAGGATGCCGATCCCAATATCGACACCACGCATATGCCTTTCTCGGAAACTATTGAGGACAACAGTGGCCCCGTTCTAACGCCTAAGGATTAGTAACACTATCAAGAATGCTCTGCATCTCTCGGTACTCAACTAGACTTCCCTCACCTGTTGCATTTATTGCAACCGGAGGCAATTTGACAATGATCTATGTGCAATAGGCTTCAAACCCTCATGCTCTACTACAACGGTTTATCTCAGATCTTAAAAGCCCGACTCCCACATTTAGCACTGGAGTCGGGCTTTGCCATTTGTCGATCCGCTTGCGGCTTAACTGACTCAACTATTTCTTGATCAGCGTGCAAGGCAGTCTATCTAAGGTAGAGAAAAAGCTTATGTAGCATCAGCCCTTATAAACATATGGCCGCCAACCGCCCAAAGCAGTGATGTCGGTGGCGTCTTCTAAAGCGGATGGTTGACAGGAAAAGCCAACGACTGTCTTACCATTGCTCAAAGTGACTAAACCGAGAGTCATCGGCGCAGGAAGATTGGATAGAAACTCGCCCAACTCGGCCTTCGAGATGAGCCATTCCTCACCTTTAATGGCGGCACCCCCTTCTTGCACAACGACAAGGCCCGGTTTCGGGGGAACTGTATTGAGAGCGTACAAACTGTAATTGTCAGTAGTCTCAATTTCTCCGATGAATGCCGCGCCATGTGCACGCATCTCAACATTGAGTGGTTGATCCCTCAAGTGTGCACCGAATACCGCAAGTGAGACTAGTTGCTGAGCATCCTCGCTCGTTGTGGTCATCCACGTTGCTTGATTCTCTTCTAGCCCAAGGAATCTACCTGCAATGTCATCTATCACACCATCCTCAAAAGTTGCAGCCAAGAGAGTTACCCCAAACTGGGCAGGGAGCTTACTTCCCAGCGTCCCTCCATCCGGAGCCTCCGAGGACGGCACCGCTATGGCGCAGAGATCGAAGAGGTTACAAAAATTGGTGTAAGTCCCCATGGCGGAGTTCACAGCTATGGGATCAGAAGCCACTGTTGAAATATCTGGGTGGAAAGGAGCAGTCGGAACCATAACAGCATCGACTCCTTCCCATTGTTCCAAAGCCTTCACTTTTTTGCGCTGCAGCTCCCTTTGGGCCCGCAAAACTTCTACTGCGGAGAACTTGCTACCGGATTCAACAATGGAAGCCACCACTGGATCGATGCCAACTGCATCTGGATCGTCGGCGTGTTCTGAGATAAAGGTTCCAACAGATTCTGTGCGCTCTGCGACGAGCGCCGATTCATAGAGCATTTTGGCGGCTTCGAGGCTAGGGGCAAGATCGATTGCCTTAGTCTCAAAACCTAGATCTGCTAGTCGCGATACCGCCCGCTCGAACTCCAACTTCCAGGTGTCAGAAAGTGCGGGAAGTTCCCTTGGAATGCCGATCACTGGATGCAAGGGCGCCGAGAGCTTGAGGTCCTTTGGACGCGTGCGCCGACCCGTCTTAGCCACTACTGCCGCAACCGCGCGCGCTTGCGGCAGATCCTTAGCGAATACAGTGATGGTGTCATAGCTAGCGCAAGCAGGAACGAGTCCGAGGCTAGAGATGGTTCCGAGAGTAGGCTTGATTCCGACGATTCCCTGCAACCCGGCTGGAACTCGTCCAGAACCAGCGGTATCGGTGCCCAGTGCTGCATCAACTAAATCAAAAGCCACCGAAACCGCCGAACCCGAGGATGATCCACCAGAAATTCTCTCCAGGACTCGGGAGTCGCTGACTGCTCCATAGGGAGAGCGCGTCCCCACCAGTCCGGTGGCGAACTGATCCAGGTTTGTGACGCCGATGATTACTGCGCCTTCTGCTCTTAGTGCAGCTACTGCCTCCGAGTCTTCGGCTGGACGGTAGCTAAACCCAGGACAAGCAGCCGTTGTGTCGAATCCAGCAACATCGATGTTGTTTTTGACAGCAATGAGCATTCCAGCTAGAGATCCCGCAGCATGAGAACTATAGGCCTTTTCAACTTCTTTCCGAGCTTCATCTTGACTAAGCAAATGAATAAAAATATTCTCACGTCCACCGGCACTGAGCTTCTCGTACAGCGCATCGACCTTGCTTAATGCTTCACGCTGGGAGCGCTGCCAGGTGGAGCTAAGAGTCTCAAAAGAAGTCACTTCTTCATTCCTATTCATTGATTGACAAGTGCTATTTAGGCACCGATTTTGACTGGGTATGGATGCTGCTTTTTCCAAGGGAAGGCCAACAGACCCAAACCAATTACCGCGATGATAGCGATGGGTCCCGCCCATTGCATGATGGGCAAGTCGCCAGATGGGTTATATATGTCCGCACGCGGCCATGAAAGGTTAAATACCATTGCTGCCCCGTACAAGACCGCCAGAATGTTGACGATGATGCCCCATTTCCCAAGATGGAACAGAGGCTTGCCATCTGCATCATGCATCCCCTTAGTACCCGTCCAGCCACGCAGCCTTTGGACTAGCAAAGGCCCCGTTACCAATAGATAAGCCAGATAGATCAAGATAATGCACACGCTAGTGATAGTTGAGAAGATGGCATCGTTTCCAACGTTGATAAGGAGCACCAAGATACAGCTCGCGCCGACGACAATCGATGGCCAAATGGGAGTTCCGGTGGTTGCGTTCACTGCAGAAAGCTGTGTGGAGAAAGGCAGGCGGTTATCGCGAGCCATCGAAAACATCAACCGAGAGGCGGCAGTCTGAATGGCCAAAGTACAAATAAGGATGGCAATTCCAACGTCAATCAGAAGTACCGTTCCCCACGGAGAACTCAAGACTGTATCAAGTACATAAGGAAGACCCTCGGTGGCCAGCCGCCCATCTGTCAATGAGGGTGCTGCCATCAGCGCACCAACGATTAATAGCCCGCCGCCTAAAGCGGACAGAGACAGCGCCTGTCTAATGGTCTTCGGAGCGACTGCGCGGGGGTTGCGGGTTTCCTCAGCTAATTCGCCGGCTGAGCCGAAGCCCACCATGACGTAGGCGGCCATGAGACCAGAAGTGATCCATGCCCAGATATAACCTTCTCCTGACGCAGGTTGCGCAGTTTCGAATACAACCTGCGGACCGCGTTGGGCGTGGGCGAAAAGAACTCCAATAATGGCGACTACACCAACAAGCTCGCATATAACTCCGAAAGTTGTGACATAGCTCATCCAGCGCACGCCGATACAGTTAATGATGGTGGTGATGACAATCAACACCGAACCCAGTAGGACTGCATTAGCAGCCCCAGAAGGGGATGTCAGAGTGGGATCGTCACCGATAATCTGAAAGCCCGACCATACGTTGGGTAAAACAACTTGCAATGCGATGGCGGCGGCGGAGGCTGTGACGATCTGTGCGAGAATCATGAACCAGCCGCCAAACCAACCTAGGACTTCTCCTCCCATGCGACGCGACCATTGATAAATGGCGCCGGAGACTGGGTACTTTGCAGCGAGTTCGGCGAAGCATAGCGCGACCATATACTGCCCTAAGAATACCGTCACCCAGGTCCAGAAAAAGGCTGGTCCACCGAATCCAAATCCAAGTCCGAAAAGCTGGAAGATAGTGGTAAGAATCGACACAAAACTAAAGCCTGCAGCAAAAGAAGCAAATCTTCCCAAGTTTCTATGCAGTTGTTGTTGATAGCCAAACTGGCTCAAATCATCGGAATCCGCTGAATTCAAAGTACTTGTTGGGGTTGGGGTACTTGATCCGGAAGGCACGGTGGCAGTCATTGACTCACTCTTCCCGCTAGTGGCTGATAGATTATGGCGGCGCGCAAAAGTGCAACCGTGAAATACCCTATCACAATTTCTATCAATCAATAGATAGAATGCATTACCTTCGCTATACTTACTCAAGTTCTGGCATTACATACCTAAGGAATTCAATGCGTGACCTCAGCAAAGAGCTTTCAGCACTTGCCAAACACTGCCGAGACTTGCGCGAACAAGGTGCTGCAGCCACCGCAGTTGCCGCAGATTGGTCCAGGCGAATTTGCGACTTTCTCGATCCAACCTTGGTCGCTACTGGCTCCCTTGGCAGAGGCGAAGGCATGCCCGGATCCGATGTGGATGTTTTAAGAATTCACCCTGGTGATACCCCAGGCCTGTCTTCGCTATATGCCGCTGGAATCCTCCAAGACAATCATGGTGTCACTGCTCAGAACTCCTTTCTCCCAAGTACAGAGAAACAATGGGAACGGAAAGCCCCTTTCTGGACCGATAACCCCCGAGAAGAGTTCGGCGTGGTGATGACCGGCCTGCTCGCTGACGCCGCCTCTCAACGCCTGCGCTCTGCCGCATTTGAAAACACACCTGACAGCCCTATGGTGGCCGAAATGCTGCGGGATAGTATTAACCGCCGCCCCCCAAGGATCTCTGGCATATTTCCCCGCCGTAGTTTCGACCTCAAGTCGGAGGCGCTCAATCCTTTGATCAAAATCGCCAGGTGGGGCGCCCTTTCAAGCGGCGCAGATTCTCACCCCCTGAGTACCCCGCACCGTCTACGCTCCATCCAGCCGCGGTTCCTTAGCGAAGCCCAATGTGAAGCCATGCAAAGAGCTTTTCACACGGTTTTTACGCTAAGACTCGATATTAGTTTCAACTTAATGAAAGAATCAGTCCTCGACCGCAGAGGAAATGTCATAGTCAAGAACCTCCCTGCAGAAACCCAGAAGGAACTAATAGCGGCGGTCGCTACGACTCGGTCGATCCAAAAAGCATTGGCCTATCTCCTTTCAACCTCATCATTCAGCCATGAGAAGTGATCATGCAATCCTTACTTCCTAACGCCGCCATTCAAGTCTTGCATTCTCAAGCCATCGAAGGCTGGAGCCCTGGGGACAAAGCAGATCGACTACTTGCACACCTAAGGAATCCCCAGCAACCCACCTCTCACTTCGTTCGATCTCTCATCAAGGACTTTGTCTCCTTCGACCGCTCTCTCGACTTGCAGCCACGATCTTGGTTTGCCCAAATGCTGAACCATCAGCCTTATCAACGCCGTGATTTCCCAGTTCTGTCCAATATCCCGGAGATCCGCTCAGTTTCCCTCCTTAGAGAATTGGAAGCACAGGTCAGTACAGCCCGGATGTGCCAGTTCCTCGAACACGATGTGGATTTAGACCCAAGCACTGCTCGATTTGATCGAGTTCATAACTTTATTTTCGGCGACATTTATGACTGGGCAGGTTGCCTGCGAACCGTAGATATTAGCAAATTCGGCACCCATTTCGCTCCTTTGACGCTAATCGACGAGCACCTTGCGACTGCAAAACACGCACTACGTCAGAGCACCATCAGCATTCCCCCAAAACGGGAAAAGATCGCCGAATTCTTGGCGCACTATATTTGGGCCCACCCTTATCGAGATGGAAATGGACGAACGGCCATGACAATCCTGCTGGCTCTCCACCCTGGTCTACGGCTCACTCAAGTCAGTGCCTCGCAATGGTATGCGGCGTCAGCAGCTTCACTACCAAAGTATAGTGAGATACCAAATCCACGACCTTGGCTCAAGGTCGTGGATTTGATTCTTCCTACTCTTAATGATCCTCTTCAACACTAACGAGAATCTGACCCTGCGAAACCAGCTCGCCGGCGCTGACATAAACCTCAGTCACCACACCATCGACAGGCGAGGTAACCACGGTCTCCATCTTCATAGCCTCCAGAGATAGCAGCTGGTCTCCCTTGGCCACTTTTTCTCCGGCCTCTACCGAAAACTGCCACACTGTCGAAGGTAACGGCGCGCTTACTCCGACGCAGCCCTCAGGTATGACAATCTCTTCGGTGGAGGCGACGACAGGCTCCTCAGCTGTGAAGTCGAACTCGCCAGACTCACGCCAGCGTTGCTTCTCCTCCTCGAAAGCTTGGTGCTGAACCTGGCGGAAGCTCTCAATTGACTCTTCATTGTCCTCGAGAAAAGCACGATATTCGGCGAAAGAGAAAGTCCCTTCAGCCACATCGCACGGTCCCCTGCCCGCTTCGGTCTCCGCACGCAGTCGCAAGAGCTCTTCAGCACTGACCGGATACCATTCAATTCGGTCAAAGAACCGCAGGGCCCACGGGGCATCGGCAAATAACCCGCCCGAGCGGAATCGATTCCATACCTGGGTGGTACGCCCAACGAACTGATAACCACCTGGGCCCTCCATGCCATAGATACACAGGTAAGCGCCGCCAATGCCGACTGCATTCTCCGGCGTCCAAGTGCGCGCTGGGTTGTACTTGGTGGTAACCAAGCGATGGCGTGGATCGAGCGGAGTTGCCACAGGTGCTCCGAGGTATACGTCGCCGAGCCCCAATACAAGGTAGGAGGCGTTAAAAACGATGTCGAAGACTTCATCGACAGATTCTAGTCCATTGACTCGCCGAATGAACTCGATGTTCCACGGACACCAAGGGGCGTCGTTTCGCACTCCGTTCATGTAACGCTCTATAGCCAAGCGGGTTTGTGGGTCGTCCCAAGAAAGCGGTAAGCGGACAGTACGCGAAGGAACCACCAGATCATCGGTCCCTGGTATTCCGGCCTCAATCTCTTTGAGGATTCCCACCAGCTCCGTGGGCAGGAGCTGTGCCGGATTTAAGTGAATCTGCAAAGACCGAATTCCGGGAGTCAAGTCAACAACTCCCTCAATCTTGCGTTCCTCGATCTTATTCATGAGCACCTGAACGCGCATCCGCAGGCCGATGTCTAAGACTAAGTCCCCATACTCCACCAAGAGATTGGTGTCTCCGCTACGGCGGAATACCACGCTAGGAGTATCACTTCGACCCGCTAGCTCCTCGATAATGCCATGATCACCGTCTCCGTCTGCGGTGATAGCCTCCGGAGTGGCAGCCAGAGCGCGCACTGCGGCAGCGTTCTTTTCCTTCACAGGAACAAACTTGAGGGTGTCTCCAGGCCGCAGCTGGCCGAGCTTCCACAGATCGCCGCTGGCCACGACTGCAGGGCACACGAAACCACCCAGACTAGGACCATCCGGGCCAAGGATAATCGGAGTGTCACCGGTAAAGTCCAAAGAACCAACTGCATAGGCATTATCGTGAATATTGGAGGGGTGTAGCCCTGCCTCTCCGCCATCGCTCCGGGCCCATTCCGGCTTTGGGCCGATAAGACGGACCCCAGTACGCGCCGAGTTGAGGTGAACTTCATACTCTGCAGAGTAAAGGGCGGCGATGTCCTCGGCGGTGAAAAACTCTGGCGCCTCATGTGGGCCTTCGGTGACAGCGATCAGCCAATTGTTGCTGATGGCTGGGAGATTATCAGTGTCTACGGCGATCCGTTCGCCGCCGGTTTTGGACCCACTTCGCAGGACATCCCCCGCAAGCAGCGCCCGACCTGCATGCCCGCCGAAGCGGCCAAGCGTAAACGTTGAGGCAGAACCAAGATACTCGGGTACATCAAAACCCCCAATTACTGCGAGGTATATGCGCAGACCTACATCTTTGGCCTGACCGATACTCAACTCCTGTCCTGCTTCAACCGTGATTGCCTGCCATTGTGGTACCAGCACCCCATCCAGGGTGCACAAGGCAGGGGCACCGGTAATCGCAACTTCGGTGGAATGAGTGAAGCGCAAAGTCGGGCCCGAGGCGGTGCATTCCAGGCCAGGTGCACCGGGGGCATTTCCTAGCAATTCATTAGCAGTCTGGAAAGAGAGCTCATCCATGGGGCCTGAAGGAGGAACGCCAATCTGCCAATAGCCTTTCCTGCCCGGATAATCCTGCACGGTGGTAAGCATTCCAGGAGATACGACCTCGATGCGCGGGTCAGGATCATAGGTTGTTGAGAGTGTCTTGGTGGAATGCTCCGCGGCGCGGAAGGTGGCGTCATGAGTCAGCGAGGTCAACAATCCAATGTTGGTAACCACACCGTCTATGCGGCTACTTGCCAATGCGCTGCCTAGCAAGTCTAGGGCCTCATCTCGGGTCGGTGCATAAGCAATGACTTTGGCCAGCATTGGATCATAAAAGAGCGAAACCTCTAGTCCAGTCTCGATCCAACCGTCGACTCGGATTCCCTCGATCTCCGGGGCGTTTTCTCCGGGAAGAACCACCTGAGTGACAAGACCGGGGCTCGGAGTACAGCCTAAAGCTGGATCTTCAGCATAGACGCGGGCTTCTACCGCAACTCCCTGCGGCTCCCAAGTCTTGGTAAACAACTCAGAACCCAGGTCATGACCCTGCGCCAACTCGATCATCATCGCAACGAGATCGACCCCATAGACTTCCTCGGTGACGGGGTGCTCCACCTGCAGACGCGTGTTCATCTCTAGGAAGTAAGCTTCTTTGCGATCTGGATCGTAGATAAACTCGGCGGTGCCGGCCGAACGGTAGTTCACCGAAGCTGCCAAGCTCTTCGCTGCCTCGTGAATTTGGTTGCGAACCGCATCACTGAGATGAGGAGCCGGAGCTTCCTCCATGACTTTCTGGTTGCGTCGCTGCAAGGAACAGTCACGGTCACCGATTGCGGCGACCTGACCTTTGCCATTTCCGAAGAGCTGCACTTCCACGTGCCGAGCTTGATTGACAAAGCGCTCCAAGAACACCCCGCCTGAACCGAAGTTTTGGGCAGCGACCCTTTCAACCCTCTCAAATGCATCAGCGACTTCCTCAAGGCTGAAACAGGCTTGCATGCCAATCCCGCCACCACCGGAACTGGCCTTGACCATCACCGGCAGACCGATTCGCTCTGCCTCGGCTACAGCTTCTTCGGAGGAGCTCAGCAGATCAGAGCCTGAAAGCAGCGGCACCCCAGCTTCTTGCGCAAGGTGGCGGGCGGTATGTTTGACACCGAATTTCTCAAGCTGCTCTGGGGTGGGTCCAATAAATGCCATTCCGGCATCTTCAACGCGACGTGCGAAATCAGCGTTTTCAGAAAGGAAACCGTATCCTGGGTGGATAGCTCCTGCCCCAGAAAGGCGCGCAGCATTGAGAACCTTATCGACGTCGAGGTAGGATTCCGAGGCCGAAGCAGGCCCCAAAAGGTAGGCTTCATCGGCTTCTCTGACATGGGGAGCAGCCGAATCAGCCTCTGAATAAACCGCAATGGTTCGAAGCCCGAGCGACTTTGCAGAAGCTATGATCCTGCGCGCTATTTCGCCACGATTGGCAATGAGAATGCTATCAAACATTTTTCTTAAGTCCTCTATGAAGTGGCAGGTCGCGTAATAATCATGCGCAACGGCGTGCAGTTAAAGTCATTACAAGGGTTATTCATCTGCGGGCAGTTGGAGACGATAACGAGAACATCCTGTTCTGCGCGCAGCGCTACTCGACGCCCTGGGCCCGACATGCCATCAACGATTCCCAGCGATCCATCGTCCTCGACCGGCACGTTCATGAACCAGTTAATATTGGAGACTAGATCTCGTGGCCCCAAGCCGTACTTTCGAGACTCGGCGAGAAAATTTTCCCGACAGGCGTGATCGTTATGAGTGTGATGACCATAGCGCAAGGTGTTGGATTCTTTACTGCAAGCTCCACCGATGGTGTCTTGCCGATCAACCTCATTGAGAACGACAGTCATCAAAGGATTCGCCAGGTTGGACTGGAGGACCGAACCTGTGCGCAAATAGACATTCGCTTGACCGCTCAATGTCTGCGGAACGCTGTACTTTTCATCCGTATCCTCTTTAGAAAACACGAGACAGTCTGCGGACTGGTTTCCTCCTACATCGACTATGGTGAGCACATCGCCCGCCCGGACAAAACCGGACCATGGGCCTCGGGGCTCAACGACCTCATCGCTGATGGTTTCTCCCGCAACTGCTGGCTCCGAATAATCAAGCTCGGTACCCGGCCGATACACTGCGCCGGGTTGAACATCAGAATGTACGTGATTGACAGTAGTCATTCTCTTTACAATCCTCTTTCCTGGATATAGCTGATGGTGTTGAGATACGCGCGATGACGTTCTGGGGAGACCTGGGCTACGGGAGAGTCAACTTCGGTAGCCTCTGAGCGCCACGCGTGAATGCGCAAGGGCCCATTGACATAATCAGGCCGTGGATCCAGCGGGTGTGGGGAGTTAGCTATCAAAATAATCAGCGGCATCTCGACAATTAAGTCGACCGTCTTCCCCGCTCCTGCCGATCCCGTGAACTCCAAGCGTCCATCTTCTTCCACGTGAACACCCTTGAAGAAAGAGGCACTGGGGGCAATGTCACGTGCGTTAAGCCCATGCTTGACCGCTGCTTGTTCAAAGAGGGTCTGCCCAGACGGGAACACGCTATAGATAACGCTATTTCCATACTTTTCCTGGGTTTGCGCATCCGACATGAAGCCGCACAGGCTGTCATGGTGCTCAGACGTATCTGCAGCGATGGTGGCGAGGACTCGTCCATCACCAGAGAGTAATGGATGCCCTTCGGTCAGGTACGCCTGCCATGGAATTTTTACCGTATCTGCCGCGTTGAAGCGCTCCCAAGGTTCAAGGGCATTAAAAAGTAGGACGTGTGCGCAAGCTTCTCCAGTAACGTCCTCGAATCTAATCCGAGTACCACGAGCTAGTACCTTGTGGGTATATCCACCTGGGGATACCGATTCTGCCCAAACCAGCCGCCCCGGATCTACGTCTTCAGGAACGAAAGGGCTACTAGAAGCCGGAACGTAAGGTTGAAACTCAGAAGTCTTCACTCCTTGTGCGCGAGCATCATCTCGAGCACTGGAGACGGTAGCCGTGGCATGGTTCTCACGCTCCTTTGCGTGATCTTGTACCTTTGTGGACGAAGTGGCCATAAGTCCTGAATCCTTCTCGAGAATAGGGTTAATGCCACCCTGGAGGTCAAGAATGGTGCTTGCCTCTAGCGAAAAGCATTTCTAATGGTTGACCAATATTAATTTAGCACCATCTATTTCTTCGTTCAAGAAAGCTCTTTATCGTGGAGAGCATTGAATCATTTTGAGTGCTCAGGACTTATTTATTAAGTAGAGAATCCTCGGGTAGGAACTCCCAAGGGCCACAATCTACGTATCTAAAAGCAGTGTTTCAAGGTGCTGACATGCTCAGCGCAGTCACAATCTGTTGACCGACTTGGCATAAACGGGAACCTCTCCCGTCAGGACTGCGCCGAAGGTTTCGGCGCAGTCAATGCAATCTGTACTAACACCGGGGAGAAAGCAGGCCATGAACAGCGAATACGTAGGGTTTCCGATGCGGATTGAATCGAAGTTGAGCCCCGCAAGTCCTAGGGCTCACTAAATCCGTGCGGACAGGAATGTCTGAGCGCACGTGGAGGTGGTGAACTTGCATTCAGATTGACGAATTCACGCAGCGACGAGCGTAGTCCCTCCGACGTCGGCTTAAGCCACTCAGCAAAGTCACGCCTCCACGAACTCCCAGCCTCTCACGCCTCTCGTGCGTGATCTGATCGCAGAACCCAATTGTCCTATTGAGGGAGATTTTCTGCGGAATACGCATGCTTATAAACCTGCTCTTCGGCAAGCTTATCTACAATGCCTTGTTGCTGGAGGAACTTCGCATTATCTAGCAAGGTTTCTCCGATGGTGGATTTCAGGAGTTCCGCTTGTTGCGCTGCAAGCGGTGTGCTGCTCAATTCGAGATAACGTTGGGTATCCTCCACATCCATCTGCATCTCACCGGCAATGATTGAGGCGACTCCTGCCGGATCGTCATTGATTCGCTGTGCGGCATCACCAAGGAGCTCATTATAAGTACGGAAGAAGTCGCCGTTGGCATTGACAAATGAATCTGTGGCAGACACAACGGTGTAGGTTGGATAGCCCAGTTCGGCGACGTCTCCGCTGGTCATGATGACGTGGCCGTTTGACTGCACCTCAGAAAACACCGGGTCCCAAATCCACGTCGCGTCGATTTCGTCTCCGCCCCAGGCGGCGAGGGTGGCGTCAGCCCCCATGTTGACGACGTTCACGTTGCGCCCTGGTTCCAGGCCCGCATCCTCCAAGGCCTTGAGCAACGCATAGTGGGCAGTCGAGGCGAAGGCGACCGCAATAGTCTTGCCCTCTAGGTCTTTGACGGAATTGATGGCCGGATCCTTGACCACTAATCCCTCACTTCGATCTGTCGAGCCCATGACCCACGTGACTTCGATAGGACTCACGCTCGGATCAGAGAGGCTCCTGCTCACCGGAGGGGTGCCGATACCCGCTAGATCAATGGATCCGGCGGCATAGGCTTGCAGCATGTCGGCGCCCGTGTCGAAACGAATATAGGAGACATCCGCATTGGGAAGGCATGCTTCCGTTTGGTTCTCCGCCATGATGACGTGCATATTCGGCAAGCCGCTTTGATAGCCGATGCGCACCGTACCGTTATAGTCTTCGTTGACCTCGACCGGACACTCTCCCCCCTGATTACTGGCGCTATCATCGCTGGCTGGTCCACCGACGCAGGCAGCTAGGGTAAAGGTCGACGCTATGGCAGCACTGAGGCTAATTATTGTCTTCAGATGCACGGTTCGTGCCTTTCTTTTTGTAGTTGAGAGATGTGAGCAATTCACCAGGAAGGAGTGCTGGTGACGGTGACGCCGCGACGGCGCAAAGCGGGAATCACGCCCTCCCCCACGTGGAAGGTTTCTTCTAGGTGCGGGTATCCAGAAAGAACGAAATGCTGTTCCCCCGCTAGGCGGTAGGTATCGATGAGCTCAGCGACTTCTTCATAAGAGCCGACCAAAGCGGTTCCTGCGCCGCCGCGGATTAATCCGATGCCCGCCCACACGCCCGGCTGGACTTGCAAAGAGCGAACATCGGTATTCGCATCGAACTGGGCAAGCTGGGCGTAGGTTTCATTCATACGCTGTTGCCCTTCAGATTGCGCCCCGCGCAGTCCGGCCTGAACCTTTGCTACTTTCTCTGGGTCGCACTGCTCCAGAAGCTGACCCGCCACCGCCCACGCTTGTTCAGAAGTTGGTCGCGCGATGAGGTGAAAGCGAATGGCGTGATCGATCTCCCGGCCCTTGGTCCTTGCCAACTCGGACACCCTGGCGGTTAATCCGGCTACCCTTTCTGAGGTCTCGCCCCAAGTCAAGTAGACATCGGCATGGGTTGTTGCCACCTCAAGCGCGATATCAGAGGCGCCGCTGAAGTATAGGGGAGGCTGCACAGTCGGACGCTGATCGATGGCCGCTTGCTCGACGTTGACATCCTCCCCCGCGAAATCGAGAGGGCGCTCATCTTTCCACAGGCTGCGCAGCACCGAGAGATATTCGGCCGAACGCTCATAGCGCTGGTGCTTGTTTAAGAAATCACCGTAGGCACGTTGCTCACCGTCTTCTGCACCGGTGACGATATTGAGGGCGAGCCGATTCTGCGACAGGTTCTGAAATGCCGCCGCCATCTGGGCCGTCGTGGTAGCGGAGACCACACCAGGGCGAACCGCGACCATGAGTTTTAGCTTGGTGGTCGCCGGTATCAGGGCTGAGGCCACGACCCAAGGGTCCTGACACCACGCACCGGTGGGCACGAGCATGGATTCGAGCCCGTTTCCCTCCGCCGCCTGCGCGATCTGCGAAAGGTAACGCAAAGAGCCGTGCCTGGTTGATGGTTGCGGCGCCGCTGAAGAAGGCACGCTGCTATATGCATGCTCTGAATCGATGATCCCCGTCGAGTCACCGTAGGTAGGCAAGAACCAATGGAGGGATACTGCTTCTGGGATGTGCGTGGGCATGGTTGTCTTTTCCTTCACTGCTCATGGGAAATGCTGTCTGGTAGTGCTTCTTCTTCCTGTGCTCGATAAACCGACGCGGTAAATTGCTCGCGCAGGCCTACGAAGTCAGCACTTCCTCGATTGCGCTCGAGATTGGCTGGAAGCTCTACGTCTTCGATGATTCGACCTGGGTTTTGCCCATGACGAGAATCCGGGTAGAAAGCAGCACAGCTTCTTCGACGGAGTGAGTTACGAAGAGAATTGTCCTTTTCGTCTCGAGCCATATTCGCCGGAGCTCGTCTTGGAGCCTTTCTCTGGTCAAGGCGTCGAGGGCGCCGAAGGGCTCATCCATGAGCACCACCGGAGACTCCCCGGCCAGCACCCGTGCGATCTGTGCGCGTTGTTGCATGCCTCCCGAAAGCTCATAGGTCTTTCGGTCCGCGGCGTCGGAAAGGTTGACGAGGTCGAGATAGTACTGCGCCCTTTCACGTCTCTCTTTCTTGCTTTTCCCGGAGTACCGCCCCGCCAATTCCACGTTGCCGCGGACGGAGAACCACGGGTAGAGGGTGGGTTGTTGGAATACCAGTCCCCGCGCTGCGGAGGGGCTTTCTACGCGGCGCCCGTCATCAGTGACGGAGCCACTGCTATACGGGAGAATGCCTGCCACTATTTTCAGCAGCGTTGTTTTCCCGCAACCGGATGGCCCAATGATGGAGATAAACTCGCCCGTTTGGATGTCAAGGTTAACGTCCTCGAGCACTACGGTTGAGCCGCTCCTGCTTTCATAGATCTTTCCCACCCCGGCCAGTTCAATCCTGTTGTTCATGCGGAACTCCTTTTCTTGTTGCGCTTGGGGCTTAGCTCTTGCCGTGCCAAGGCACGAATAGCCGGGTAGCTCTGCTTACGATCACGTCGAGTAGGACGGCTGTTAGTCCGATGACGATGATGCACACCACCGTCAGCGGGGTCTGGAGCTGCTGGACTGAGATATAGGCCAAGCCGCCGATTCCTGGAATTCCGTTATTAAGCTCAGCGGCAACAACCGCGGCCCAGGCCAGCCCGATGGCCAGCCGCAATCCGGTGAGGATCTCGGGCAACACGGCCGGGAAAACCACGGTCTGAAGCACTTGGATGCGGCTGGCGCCGAGCGTGCGCGCAGCCAGCACTTTGTCCCCTTGGACGCCCAAAACACCGGAGATGGTGGAAATTGCTATAGGTGGGAAGGACGCGATGAACAAAAGCCACACCTTAGACACGTCTCCTACACCGAACCAGACTATGAGCAGACCGATATATCCGAGTGGAGGAAGCGCACGCAGGAAGTTGACGTAGGGTTCGACGGCGATTCGCACCAGCGTTGAAGAGCCCGCCACGAGTCCTAGGGCGATTCCGAATACCGCACCAGCGCCGACGCCGATGGCGATCCGCTGCAAGCTGGCCAGGAGGTGCTGCCACAAGAAGTAATTTTGCTGGCCACACACCACCCGGTTAGTGCCCTCCGGGCCTGGGCGGCAGGTGTTGGAATCGATAAAGGCCTGCCACACGGCACCCGGTCCGGGCACGAAGACTGGCTTGATAAGCCCGGAGGCCGTGACAGCCCACCACACAATCATGAGCGTGACGAAAACGGAAAGCTGGAGCTTTAAGGCCGCGTTCTCGGAAGAAAGCAAGCGAGACTTGAGAGATGAAGCTGTGCGTTTCTCGCTCCGCACCTGGGTTTCAGCAGCCTTCACCATGTGCTGTGCTCGATTCAGTAGAAGTTACATTCGGTCTGGTTGAAACCTTAAACCAGACCACTTAGTACGGATAATCATCCATTCAGTACGAATATAATAGACAGGTCATTCTACTTTTTGGTGGCGGCGATGCTTTTTAGCCAAACCACTTCCTGTTGGGCAGCCAAAGCAAAACCACGACGGCGATACTCGCCAAGGAGATAGGCCATACCCGCGGCGCAATGATCAAAACCACGAATAAAGCTGCCAAGACCGTCAACCCGATCCGAGCCCAGTTCTGCGCGCGCAGCACATAGACGGTCAAGACGCAGATGAGGAGCACGATGAGGCCTAGAAGTACCGCAAACTCGCCGGCCAGGTGGTCGATGCGAGACAGGCTTTCCGGCACGCGCTCCGCGCCCACGAGATCAAAGATGTAGTACACAAGGTAGGCCGCGCTGAAAAGCTCCAGTGCGGCCGCTATCTTGATGGGCAGTGGCGCCCAGAGTGCCTTCATATCCACCGCGCGGCGTGCTTGCCGCTGGTGCTGCGATACCTGGGCAAAGCGGTAGTCTTCCGCGCCGTCGAACTGCGGTGTACCGAAACTCATGCGACGTCGCTCCACATCACTCCGCGCGAGCTGAGCAACCACCGGATGGGGTCGAGCACGCGGAAAGGCGCGATGCCGCTGCGCGAGAGCTCTTCGCCCTGCGGGGACTCACCCAGTGCGGAGACCGCGAAGTACTGGAAGGCGCCCTCTTCGCGCTTGCCAATGCGGTGCACGGTATTGACCAAATCATCGGCCTGCATCAACAGCAGCAGCGACTCCACCTCGAGGTCGAGGATCTGGGCGTCATCGAAGCTAAAGTTCCACCCGGTATCGCGACGGAACGCGGCACCGTGGTTGCCCATGATCTTCGCCCACTCCGTGCCGCTGACTAGCTCCAATTTCTGGAGGGTATCGAACTTCGAAACCGTCACGGCCAAAGGCGGCGCGTCCTCGCCCACGAGGATGAGCAGGTTGCGCAGCACGTCTAAAGGCGCTGCGCCCAGCTCTCCCTGCGTGGCGACGATGCCTTTGAGGTAGGTCTGCACCTGCGGAACGCGCAGCGGATCGAAAAGGAAGATGACTAGGTCCGCGAATTTGAAGAAGTCCAAGCTGGACCTATCCTCTGGGAGGTTTTCCAGGTCCTCCCCGGCAACGTCACGAAAGACCAGGTAGTTGGTGCGCAGCCGGCCCTCGGCGTCGGGCCATTGACCAAGATCAAAGATGAGCGGATCGCGCTGATATGCCTGGTCAGACTGGGCGGAGGGAGTAGCGCCCATGATCTTCATCTCTTCAAAGAGCGGAATCTCATAGTTTTCCCGGAAGCGCTCTTCCGTCGACTCATCCGCCGCCAGGACGGAGACCTTGTGGTGGTTAGCCAGCAGCTGCAGCTGCTTCACCATCACCGCGGTATAGAGGGACTTTCCGGAGGCGCGGGCACCGGCCATGGCGATGCAATGCGTCACCGAATCGGCCCAGCCGGGGAGCAGTTCCCGGTGGGTATAGGGACTGACCGTCGCGCCATCTTCCAAAGGCTGGAAGGTCCACGGGCAACGCGCTAGGGTACTCATCTAGTTCTTCTCCTTCAAAAGCTGGGCTACCTGCTCACTCAGTTGCGCAAGGCCTGCGGCATTGCCCTGTTTAAGCTCCGCGATGGCCTCATCATCGATGACGGCGAAGGCCACGGGAGCGCGCCCCGCGCTCTTGCGCGCAAGCTCTCGTTCTTGGCGGGCAATGGGACCCGTGATAAGAACAGCGGTGGGTGCGGAGGACTCAAACATGTCTGAGGTGGGACCGTCCGTGACATAGACGGTGAGGGTATCCGCGCCGCGAGTGCGCTCGCGCTGCGCATCCCAGCGCCGTGATCCCACACGGTCCGCGCCGGCCGCGATGATCTTGGTAACAAACTCCTCTAGCTGGGGGACCTCTGTATTCTGGGAGCTTGCCTGCCCATCGGTGATGCTAAAGCTACGCGCGGTATAGCCCACCCGCAGCCCGTCAATGTAGCGGGCGATGGCCGCAATGGCATCCCGCGAAGTATTGACCGCCATCGAGGCGGAACTATCCACGATGACCCGGAACTCGGAGAGCGCCACGCCTTCCAAGTCCTCTCGACGCACCGTGGAGCGAACCTCGCGGGCCTCAGCGGAATACTTGGTTCCCGCATCCGAGCCATAGGCCAAGAAACGGTAGCTACCGTCCGCGGCAACCACGTCGGCGAGGTGTTCGCCCTCGTCCTCAGCGGCGTCGACAAGCACGCGGGGGAAGTCTAATTGGTGCTCGCCGGTATCCACCCGCAGCTGCACGCTGCTACTGGTACCAAAGGTCGCGCCAAGAGGCGGGCGCACAACAATGGAGGCACTGCCCACAATGCCGCGCACGCTCAGGCGCCGCTTGTCGACGCGCGTCGCATCAACCCCAGCCCCCTCAATCTGCAATTCCAACGCGGCGCCGCCGGCCCCCGTTTCAAAAACCTCGATAAAGATGACCGGGGCCTGGGGTACCGTCCGCGAGCCGCCGGCTTTGAGTGCGTAATTAGCCATAGCCTTGGGTTACCTTTCGTCTTCGACATTGCTTGCGTGCGTGGGGCCTGTCACTTCAGCCGTAGCGCCGAGGGTGTAGAAGTGTTGGAGTTTTGCTTCATCAAGATGCAGGTGCTGCTCAAAGTGCGTATGAACCAAGTGGCGAACCTTGTCTCGGAAGTGCGGGTCGAGCCCGCCGAGAACCGGCGCTACCAATTCCTCGAAGGCAGTCGGCAAGGAAATGCTCCATTCCACCACACAGGCCGCTAACGCCAACTCGCGCTGGTTCGGACCGAAGTGCGTGGGCAGCAACAAGGCGATCTCTAAAGCGCGCGCGGGATGGGCGCGCAGATGATCGAACCACCACCGCGCGTTGAAATGCTCGAGGTTAGCGGCTTCTACCGGCGTCAATGACCCAACGTGGGCATTGGCCTCGTCCCCGCCACCTCGCACCGGCACCGGAGTAGCACCCGGGATTGGGTCTGGTTCAGGGGCTGGTTCCGCATTAAGAAAGGGATTGGCGCCTGGCAGCGTCTCCCCTGGAATGACGGCGCCGCCCATGCCAACCGCGCCCACCGTGGGAGCGGCGACTGCGGCGGTGTTGAAAGGGTCCTCTTCAAGGTCTGTGGGTTCGCCGAGGACTTCATGGGGGAACTGCAAGAAAGGCTCGGCGCTCGGCACCGGTTGAAGTGCCGGTTCCTGCTGCGGCGCCCGTGCCGGAAGAAAGCCCGTGATATCAGGGATTGGCTCGTCTGTGGCGAAGAGAACCACGCGGCCTGACATCCGCATATCGGCTAAGCGGGCCTTCTCCTTAAGCGAGGTGACCAGCATGGTCGAGGTAGATTTGGGGAACTCTTCTAAGGTTGAGGCCTTCTCAGAGGTGGAAAATCCAAAACCCTCCGGCACTGCCGGGGACACCGCAGCGATCCACAAGGCCGCCTGATCCTCAGGCGCCGAGAGCACCACCGTAGCCCCGGGCACGTTAAGCACCGCGGCCATCGCCTCCACGAGCGCCCGGTTAAACTCACCGTCCGGATTTGGCACAACTTCCCGAAAGGGCAGCGGCAAGCGCTCAGGGTTGCGGAACTCACCGTCGAGGAATTCCTCGACTATCTGGCCATCTTGCAGGGGACCCGGCTGGACAATCTCGCGCGGAACCGGCGCGGTATCGACCTCATGGATGGAAAAGGGGGCCGGAATATCCGGCGAATAAAGCACGAGCTCCGGTGCGGGAGGAATCGCCGTGCTCATGACATTGGTGAGGGTATAAACGTTTCCCCCGCGCCCCGTGGCATCCGTGCCTGCGTGCACGGAGACCATAGTGATCCAGGAGGAGGCGTCAGCGCTGAGGGAAAAAACCGCGGTACGCCGCAAGAAACGAGCCCGCATCTCCGGTGAAGGGAACTTGGGAATGGATTGGCCACCGCCTAGGGAGGTCGGAACATAAGTAACGAGGTCGCGGACCTGGTCACGTCCCAGATCGCCAACGACGGTGCCTACGCCCCAGCCACCGCGACCGCCGCGGGCACCGCGCCCACTGAAGGAGGCAAAGTTGAATGAACCGCTCACTGTGGCTGTCCCCCTAGGTCGTATCCACCGCGCTGCTGGGCGGGCAAGACATATAGCCCTCCTGCGATGTTTTCTTCCACGATGACCGCCTCGCTCTGCGTGGCAACGGGCTCGGGCTCCCCGGGTAATCCGGAAGAAAAACCTGTAGAAAAACCGGAAGAATACTCAGTTTGATCGCCCCACAACTTATCCGTCAGGTCGCCTCCGGCCGCCGTGGAAGCCACGAAGTCCTCGATGACAAAGAGACGGAGGAATCCACCGCGATCCATGTAGCTGCCCAGACTTGCTACCAGGCTGGGATCCGGCCCATACTCTGCGGCAATGCTCCGCGGTGAGTAGATGGTCTTGATCGCCATGTCCTCGGAGAACTCCACGGTCTGACCGTCATCCGCGTGTAGGGGCAACCGCTGCGGATTGAATACCAGCTGGAAGCTAGGAGGCATGCGGGATTCTCCCTCGTGGCTTTTAATCCACACGCCGACGGAAGAACTAGCCCAGTCATATCGCAGCACGTAGTTGAACACCTGCAGGCCCGCGTACACCACGCTCGTTATCGGCGCATCCGTGTACTCGCCGGCAAAGATAGCGCGCGGCCGCAGCCGCACGGTCTCCCCATAATTGCGCAGCTTGAGGCGGATGCCGCCCTGGCGCTCGTATTCCTCACGCAGCAAAACGGTCTCTGACTCATCTCGGATGCACTCCACCATCTCCGCGCCAAGGGGCCAATCGAAGGTGATGAGCTGGCTATCCACGCGCTCGATGAGCCGCCACGTCCCCTCCTTAATGGGAGAGACGCGCTGCAGGACCATGGATTGGCCCACCCAGCCTTCGGTGTCATTGAAGTTCACCGGGGTGACATACACCTGGTGCCAGTCGGTGGGCCAGGGCGTGCGGTCGAAGCGCTCGTCACCGGGGCGATCTTGGCCCTGTGAGGCAATGATGCCGCTGCTAAAAGCAGAATCAATGAAGTTGCGCGGCACCGGCCTATTGGCGAAATCTGGGTCAAGGGAGTGCTGCGTGACATAAATCTTTACCTCCCCAGTCTTCGGGGCGGTCCACTGCACTGCGATGTAATCATTGCCTTCTTCGATCTCGCGCTGGCAGCTCTTCAAGGTCATGTAGTCGAGCTCGCTTGCCACCTTGATGGATTCTTCCGCCACGAGCTCCGCGCTGCCGAGGATGATTTCACCACGGAACTCCACCTGCCCGCGCACGGATACCACCATGGTCTGCCCGCTCTCTTCGGTGGGAATCGTCACCTTGCGTCCGCCTGGATCGGGTTCCACCTGGAAGTTAGGGCTAAGCCGGTTGCGCACCTCGGTGTCCCGGCAGGCATACACGAGCGCGCCGGTATGTCCTTCGAGCAGATCCCACGTGGCCTGGATAGCGCCTTGGGTCGGCGCCACCTTGAAATTATTGGGCGGATAAACCACGACGGTTTCTGCGATGAGCTCGGGTTGGCTGTCAACCACATCGATTATTTCGATGCCCCGGTACGCCCATATTGCGTAGTGACGAAGTCCGCCGTTGCCCGGCTCCAGGTCGCGATAAGCGGTGCCTTTCGTCACCACGAGTGTTTCACCCGCGTCTGGAGTAACCACCATTTCCCTATCAGCTGCCACCACGCGATAAAGCACGGTCTCATCCGCGGCCGCGCGCAGCGGCTGCCACCAGATACGCACGGGATGTCGCTTGAATTCCGCTATTCCATCCGAAACTGCATCCACAAAGAGCTCACTTGGGCTTTCTGCATCAGGTTCCGTTCCCGATTCCGTACCTAAGCTGGCCACCGGCTTTTCGACGGCGTACTTCAACTCTGGCACCACTTGGGCCGGATCATGGCCAAATCGATAAGGCGCTGAGAAGTCTTCTGCCTCTAGGCCGACGTAGTCGTTCTCATCGACCTGAGTTGCAGCATCACGCTGCCGGCGTTGAGCCAGCAGCTGCTCACGGAGACTTAAAGAACTAACGGAAGCTCGCGGCTTGTCCTCCTTCGCGGAGTGCTTAGCCGGCTGCTCCGGCACCCTATGCGCAGGCTGTGCTGATTGTGCAACTTCTGCTGTTTGCGCCGCTGCACCCGCAGCGGCCTCGGCAGCCTCTGCTGCTGCCCGTGCGGCCTCACGCTTATGCTCCATCTGTACGAGGCGCTCGTTGAGCGCCGCGGCTCGCAGCTGCGGGTGCTCGACTGACTCCCCGCCCAAGGCCCGGGCAATATCGCCGGCGAAGCGAGAGAACTGCGGTGACAAGACCTCGGCGATATGCTCCGCATCCGCTTGGGGCAATGCGTGCACCAAAGCCAACTCGGAGAATGGGATATCGCTGATCTTTGTTTCGCTATGCATACTCATCTTTCTGGCTGAACCTCTCTTCTAAAAGGTCTCGTCGAGGTCCGAAAGGTCCTCTGGGTCAGCAGGGTCCGCAGGCCGAGAAAACCCAGCAGGGTCAGAAGATCCACTAGTATCGCTGGGGTTTACTGCCGGCGCACCATCAAGGAAGGGGTTGCCGCTTGGCTCAGAGACAGGAGCCGGTGGCACCTGGTCAAAGGATTCCATGTGATCAATATCGTCGAGGGAATCCAAGAAAGACAGGGAGTCCTCAGCAGCTGAGGGGGCGGTGGGAACGGTGGCACCGGCTGGCGCGGAGAACTCCGCCGCCGCTGCCGAGCCCGTGTCTTGAGCACGTCCCTCATCGGGCTGCAGATAAGCCAAAGAGACCGTATTGCCGTATTGAACCACCGTCAGCGAACGCGAGAGCTGGCTGTTCGTCGCCGCTTGGTTATCTACCTCCACGATGCGGGTGTGGGATCCATCGATAGAAGTACCGCCAGCATTGACACCGGCTGCGGTGAGCGAGGCATTGGAAAAGGCCTGACGCGCCTTCGCATCCTGGCTCATACGCGCGAGGAATTCCTCGGTGGGCAGAGTCCGTAAATCTGAGCCTTCCCGGAACTGGACGGTGTGCAACAACGAGCGCACTTTCTGATTGATGCTGGGAACGGCCAAGGCTGCGCGCCAGCGCTGGGGCTTCAAATCGCGCGCCAGCACGTCCGGGCGGTCAAGGCACTTCACCAGTTGATCGAGCTGCGACTGGGATCCACGTCCAGGCAGAGCATAAAGATCATTGAGTTGGCCCACGGGAAAACCTGGCTTGCTGCGATTGACCGCGCTGGAGACATCGACAAAGAGGTTCTCGAGGGCGTCGTGAGCCCACCGCCGCGGGAAAACCGCGACGCGAATCTCTCGTGCCATCGCGCCCACGTCCGGAGGCGAGACTACCGCGCGGCCTATGCTGGTATTGCGTGGCAAGCCAGATTCCGGGATACGCAACTGCTCAGCGCGGACCATCTGGGAACCAAAGGGAGCCGCGATGGCACGCCCCAGCAGGCTTGACCAGCTTAAGAACTGCTCATAAGCCTTGGTGACTCGGTCAACATCACCGAAGGACAGCGCAAGATTGTCGAGGGCGATCTTCTCATTGCGCTCAAGCAGCTCACGGTTGCGAACATAATCGTAGAGTTCGCGCTGAGCCTTGGTGAAGGTGAACCAACTGGTGAGGAAGAAACCACCCACGGCGATGACGTAGCCGAGAATCAACCAGCGCCAATCGTAGGTTGGCATCGACTCCCAGATGCGGATTCCGGGGCGATAATGCGCCGCACAGAAGTAGCTAACGAGGACCAAGACCACGAAGAGGATGGCCCACATCCACCGCAGCGCTGTGGTAAGCCTGCGGTTCTCAGCGTTGAAGTCACGCTCTGCTAGTTGGTTGCGCTGAGCCTCGATATCCCGCGCGGTTTGGGCCAAGTGGCCGTTTTCTTCCAAAGCATCATTGAGCTTGCGATTGAGGCGCTCGCCCACCTTCCAGCCGAAGGTGGTGGAGAAGTTCCGGCGCCAATTGCTGAACTCGTTTTGCTTCTGCGCGATTTCACGACGGCGCGTTTGTTGGTAGACAAAGTCGAGCTCCTGCTCGTATTGCCCTGCGCCGCGCGGATCGAAAGGCAGCACATCGAAGGCCCGCGGATCGCTCTGACCCGCAGTCTTGAGCAAGAGCGGGTGTTCACCATTGAAAGTGAACCCGGTATCGGCGATGGCCTGCCAGCCTCTTTGCACAATGAATACGTTGTTCTGGCTGTCACGCTCGAGCGCGAAATTATCCAGCCCGGAGATTCCATCCACCAACGCCAACGAGTACTCCTGGTAAGCGTGCCAGGTCTGCGCGAGTTGCGGATCGTCTCCAGTAGATAGACCCGCCTGCTGCGCACGCTCGCGGTTCTCCCGGTTTTGCTGGCGCAGCTGCGCAATGGAGGCTACCCCGCGTGAGCGTCCAGAATGCTCACCCACGGTGACTTCAATGGAAGAGTTCTCGCCATAAAGCATTCGCTGTATGAGCCCTGCCGCCCGCGAGCTGGCAGCGCCCTTTTGGGCGTTAACCCAATCCTGCGGCTTGCCAATGACGGTTGCCCAATACAGCGCGAGGTTCTGGCGCAATGCTTCCCAGCCCTTAACTTTCTGGGTAGCAAGAGTCTCCAATGGAGCCTTCCGGGACACCAGCTCCGCCGCATGGTTGTTCAAGAAGCCATCGGCATAGAACGTGGTCAGCGCGTCTGGATTGGAGTGATGCACCGCGTAGGAATTGTTATTGAGCTGGGGGCGCGGCAGCGCAGCATTGAGATCAAAAACGCTCTGCTTGACCTCTTCCTCCACGTTCGTTGCATCGATGGTGCGGTGATAAGCACGGACCAACCGGAACGTGGAGAGATCCCCAGTCTCGATCACCCGTCCATCCTGCGCAATGGGGGCCTCATCCATGTCGCGCCACAACCCCATCACGGATGCCAAGGAGGGCGCGGCATACTCAGCGAGACCGAAGTCCCCTTCCTCGCGGTTAATGGCGCGCAGGGGAGAACCGGGCGTATCGCTATCTTCTGGCGAGAGCGCGAAGTTAGACCAGCCGTTGAGCTGGCCTGCCGGTACATCACGCAGGGGCAGGCTAGGCAGCATGATACGCAAGCGCTGGTTGGTACCGCCTTGGACGAGGCTGTTGTCGATGCTGTTCACCCAATTATTGAGAGCCTCGGCATCAACGGGAGAGCCCGGATCGAGCGGATCAATGAGCACCAAGATGGCGCCATTATCCAAGGGACGCAGCGCGGCATCGAGGCCGACTATGCGCGGGCTTGAATCCGCGGAGAAGGTGCGAACCACCTCGTCTGCGGGATCATGGGCATAGTCTATCCACAAGAAGTCCTCGAGCAGGCCGACGGAGCGAAGATCGAAGAGGCGGGAACGAATCTGACCGGCCACAATGCCGTGGGCGAGGAATACTACGTTGCTCATCAGAAGGTGTCATCCAAACTAGAAAGGTCGAACTCTGGTGCGGCGTCTTGTCCACTGGCAGCACCGGCGGAAGTCGGCGTGAAAGCCTCCGGCGCGCTGCCCCAGTTCGGCGCAGCCACCTTGGCCTGATCCAGGAAGGAACGCATGCGCGGAACCAGGCCGACTACATCTGCAGCAAGATCGCGGTAATAAGGCGTCTGGCTCGCAATCTCGCGGGAACGAATCTCCGCGAAAGGCTTGTTGGCTTGCGCCTGGCCTGGCAGAGCGCTGCCGTATCCCGGAACGAAGTGCGCGGCCCCGGACAAGAACTTGTCGAGCTCCTGGACAAAGGCAGCGTAGCGGTCATCGATGGAGGTACCAGCGACGTCCCTTCCGGGACGATAGCCGGTGGCCAGGAATTCGGTGAGGCGAGCAATCGCTGGGTGCGCGGTGACTCCGCCGGAGTTAGCGGATTCTTCGCCGTCATCATAGAGTCCACGCAGCAGGTGATAAGGCCGCAAAGAGTTCGCAATCTTACCATTCTCGATGCTCTGCACGTTGGCGTAGGCGATAAGAACCGACTCGATGACGGAGCTCATCCAGTCCGAGTTCTTGATCATCTTGGCCGGCGGAATCAGCAGCGGATGCGGGAAGCTGACCCATTCCTTGGCGCGGTCATCATAAACATAGGCCCGAGCCGTGTCGGTGCCGAAGTCCGCAATGTGGATACGCCCGGTGATTCTTCCGATGATCCAGCCAGCCACCATGGCCTCGCGTTCCGTCGGAGTAATGGGCAGGGCCGCCGCCAGGGGACGCGTGCGCCGTTCCTTCCAGTAGCTATCGAGCCGGCCGTTGCGTTTGGCGTAGTCCTGCGCGATATGCGGGAAGAGCGAGCTAAAGACGATCGGCGAGTAGTTGGGGTAAGAGCCGAATACCTCGATGTGGCGGATCTTCTTAGAAGATGTCAGCGCGTTCTTTACCCCGGCGCGAGTGGGCTCGTCATATTGCGGTCCGGAGACGGTTTCCATGACGAGGTCGATGACGCTGTCGAGGCCTTCTAGAGGAATCTCAGAGAAGTTATAGGTGTACTTGACGTCAGTCCCGTGGATCTGGCGAACCATGTTCGCGTCGACTGCGGCCAGCGGGCGCCCATACTGCAGGGCGCGATCGAAAGCGGAGACGAAGACGTTCTTGCGGCGCTCATACTCGACGTCGTTGATGTCAGCGGTCTTGGTCAGGTACTCGTTGAGATCGACCGAGATGAACTTGTCGAAGGGATAGTCCTTACGCCCCACCCACTGGCGCGCGCGTTCGATGAGGTCACGGGGGCGAATCAAAGCGGAATAGCGCGCGTGCTGGGAATCGCGGGAGTCCCCACCCGTCGGCGGAGTAGTCAGGTTCTTAGACACCCAGCCGGCACGGTTGCCTTGCTGGCTGCGCTCGCGCTTCGGCGGAGCCAGGGTATCTCCCGGTGCCTGAATGGCATCCTGGGATTCCCACTCGCCACGAATGATGCAGCGTGCCGCATCCGCAGCGGCCTCAGCGAAGTTACTGATGTAGTTGGTGCGCTCTTGTCCCTGCACGGTGGCGAGCAGCTGCGTCTCGTAGTCTGCGGCGAAGGCCTCGACATCCGTCAGCATGATCTCGTTCTTCGCGCCTTCGAAGCGGGAATCCACCTTCTCATCGGTGTCGGAGGGCCAGGAGTTCACCGCGACGGTGGCTACGTCTGCCAGGCTGTTGGCGCGTGAGGTCGAGCGCGAGGCGCTTTCCAAGTCTTGGTAGGCATCGTTGATTTCACGGTCGAGGTAGAAGAGGTTGTCGTTGACGTAATCCTCCAGGACCGGCGCGAGGTACCCAGCCACCGAGTGTAGGAAGTAGTTGTAGAACTGGTTGCGGTACTTCGCCGACAGGGAATCGACGGTGGCCTGCGGGTTAGACATCGTGCCCTTGCCGTTAAGCGGGCTGATGTCGACCTCAGATCCTGCGGGCAGGGCGGCCGGGTTCTGGCCCTGATTTTGTTGCGCCACCGCCTTTGTCATGGGGACGAGCTGTGTCTGCAGGAGGTTCTTGAGGTGATCGAGCACCATCTCCACAAAAGGAATACCGACTGCGGCCAGGTCTCCCTCAATGGCGCTGAGCACCGCATCAGAGAAGTAGTCCGCGAACTCATAGACAGCACTATAAGCAGCGCGGTCGAGGATGGCGGATAGATTACGCCCGGTGAGTGGATCATTAAGGCGCATCAACAGCTCGTCGCGCCACTCCTCTACCCTTCTGTCCTGGCCCTGCGGGAAGTAGCGTCGAAACTCTCCCTCGGCCTGCGCAGCTGCATTCTGGGCGAAGTTGCCGAAGGTGAGCCCCAGCCAGTTCTGTACGGAGCCTAGATCGGCAGGGCGCAGGGCCCAGTTCCCGTCGAGGGAGATTTCTTGGTAGATACGCGGCAGGCGCTCTTCGCGCTTGGCAGCCAGCTGTTCCTCACCCGTGGTGGTTTTGATTGGGTCGAGGTGACCAGAAAGCAGCCGGTCGAAGGACTTGCGTGCGAGACGCTGCGCGGAATACTCGGCAAAGCGCCCGCGGCCCATCGACACCTGGGCATAACCCAGTGATCCCCAGGGCAGACGTGCCCAGGGCACCGGGGTCTCCCCGCCGGTCCAGCCAAAGTACTTGCGCCCGCCGTCAGCGGCTGGTGTGTTGCCACGGGCGTAGGCGATGAAGGATTCGGTAGCGCGCTTCGAGGACATCAATCCGGCCAAGGCACGGCCGAAACCGCGATACACATCCTCCGGCCGTCCCGTTCCGAAGGAGGCTTGCTTGTCCCCCATCTTCGAACCGATGGGGAAAAGCCGGGCGAAGGTCTCGGTATCCGGGGTGTTATCAATGCCGAAGGCCTTGAAGATGGCGCGATCATGCTGGTGCGCAGCACCCGTTTGGGCGGCGAAGACCTCACCGAAAAGGGCAAGAGAGTTAGGCCAGGCACCAGCCATGGCCTCAGACTTGATTGCCCCGAAGATCTCCGGGGTGTACATGAATACGAGGTTGCCGCTGGCATCAATGTTGTGGACGGTGGAAAGCACACGGCAGACATCGAGGAACATCGATGCGCCGGCGCCACCTGCCATTGATGACACGATGAGAACTACAGGTGCGCCATCGGCCGTATCGCCACGCTTGCCGGTTGCCTTGTAGATAAGTTCATCGAGTTCCTGCACGGCCTCGGGCTCATACATGCGCCCCACTGCTCGCTCCAGGCTGGCCCGAATCTTCTTGAGTGCAGGCAGCGTGAGCAAACGCCCGATGGCACGGTACTGCCCCGCACCATCAGAGATGATGGTGGTGTTGGACTTCGGATCCCTCGGTGCCCAGGTGGCGATTTCCCCCAGCATCCCACGCTTGCCCAGCTCATCAGAGACGCCTGTATCAAACTGACTAAAGCTCAAGTGGGAGCCGATGCCCACATAGTCCCCGCCGTTCTGCACCACGTTGGGCAGACCATCCGGCCCGGACTCGGCCTCAAGGGGCACGTCTAGGCTGACGAATTGCCAGGCTTTGGGCAAAGACTTGATGGTGGGGTCAATAGCGCGCAGCTCTGCTTTGAGCTGGTCCATCATGTACGCCAAAGTCTTGGCGCCGGAGCCTCCGCAACCAACGACGAGGAACTTTTTCATTAGCAATTACCTTTCACAAAGAAGTGTGCGTATGCGCTTGTGGGTGAATCTGCGGATTAATTCTTGCCAAAAGTTGGGCCGCCGGAGCCACCGGGCCAGCCACTGCTCGGCCCGAATCCCCCGCCCTGGGGACCGCCCTCGGGACTAGGCCCGGGGTTGAAGGGCGGGGAAGCTGGCGGCTGCGCGGGACCTTGTCCCCACTGGGGTTGACCGTTGGGCTGGGGGAAGCCGCTAGGCGTATTGCTTGCGCTTGGCGATGTCGTCTCCGTCCAGGTGGAGCCACCCTGCGCACTGGGCGCACCAGGACCGCCTGGAGGGGTGTCCACGGCAGGGAGTTCCACGCTGTCGAAAAGCGCGGGAGCGTTGGCACGGATCTCCTCGGACATCGCCGCCACACGCGGAGACTGCGCGAGGTTATCCACGGCGACAACGATCTCACCGCTGTCGGGGTCTGCGGGATTGCCAGCAAGGAACCAGCCATTGTGGACTGCCAGCGGTAGCACCGCGTGCCCATTGCGGGCACGCCCCTTGCCGGAGATGGTGCCGGCCTTGTCCACCACCGCTTGAGCCGGCGTAAAGGGGTTGAGGCCGCTGCGAACCCGCACCGGATAGGTGCCGAGGTTAACCGAACGCCCTGCCGGTGTCACTGGCACGCTTTCGAAGAACTCCTGGGGGTCGAGGACGAAGTCCCCGCCCTTGTCGGTGCGGATGAGACGCGTGCCCTCACGGCGCACGGGAATGGTCTTGACAAAAAGCTTGGGCCGGCGCGGAATGCGCCCGGAGACGAACTTCATCAGGTACAAGATCGCCAGCGGTATGAGCAGCGCCAGGACGATGGCCAGAACCATTGCCACGCCGAAGACGGTCTTGTTGACCGGGGTGGTCACCGAGCCTTGCAGTTCCAGCGGCAGCTGCGCCTGGCGCTGCCCGTCGGCGGACTGCAAATCAATCACGGCGGCCGCATTGAGCGGGCCATCCGCAAGGGTGTCCATGCGCAGCGTCACAGGGATGGTGCCCTGTTCACCCTCGCCCAATTCCAGGGCGGTGTCGGCAGAATTGTGGGTAGAGGACACGGCCAGCTTGTCGACGCCGTCCGGAAGGGTCCCCTCCTGCGCGCCGATGCTTTGATCCGCCACCCAGATCTTGCCCGGGCCGCTAGCGGGGACATCGATGGTGACTTCCTTGTCATCCATGGTGACCACCTGGACCGAGCCAACCGAAGGCATATCACTCGGAGTAACGGTCAGGGAGGTCTCCGCCTCGATGGGGTTGAGGCGGGTGCCCGGCGCGTCATCTGCGCCCTTGGTGGTGATGTCCACGCGCGTAGCCAGCCGCCCGTTAACGGCAGTGTCGATGGCCTCGAGAGGAATGTCGACCTGCTCGCCGTCGACGATGGGCTGGTTTTCTACCAGAGGAATGGGATCTCCCTGCGAGGGAAGGAAAGCAGCGCTTAAGAGCCCCTCCCCCTCGAGGGAACGGGGGTTTCCTGCCCCATCAACCAACTGGGCCTTGATTACCTCGTCACTGTTAATGCCGCCCTTGGCCTCGCCACCGTCTGCGCGAGTTAGGTTGACGCTCAGACCGGGAATCATGACCATCGATGCGGAGTACTCACCCTCCGATCCTTCGACAACGCGGTAACCAAAGGTCCACTCGCCTGCCCAGCGTGCGCCATCAGCCGCCTTGGACATAGACACGTCCACCATGCCGGGAAGCTTGTCATTGACGCTCACATTGGTTTCCGCACCGGCGATTCGCGTGGTCTCCGGGGTGAGATCGACCGTCTGCCCATCCGGGCCGGTCAGAGTGGGGACAAGCTCCCCTTCACGCACCGAGGTCTTGGGGATGGCGGACAAACGCACCGGCGTAATCGAGTCATCGAGGACAAAGTCAAAGCTCTCGGCGAAGGCAGCGTTCTTGCTCATTCCGCCAGAGGTGGGAATGAGGTTGCGGAAGGCGGCGAAGAGAGCCGCCGGATCCTGCCCGGCGTTGAAGAAGGCGCCGTTCGGCTCGTGACCGGTACACGTCTGGTTCTCGGAGAGCCTCGTGAGGAGATCAACCTGGGAGTCAGCGTCCTCCGGGGGCACGAGGCCGACGTTGAAGAGGCGAATATGCGAGCTACGCAGGGCCGCTACCGCCGAGTTATCGGCGCAGAGGGCATTCTTAGCTCCCTCAATATCTCCCTGAGCCTCATCGGAATAGAAGTTTCCGTCTGTGAAGAATACAACCGCGCGGCAATCATTGGAGGGGCGCTGCGCCATTTCACGCAGAGCGCCAGCGTAGGCGGTGCCGTAGTCGGTCTCAAGATCGGCGACGCGCTCGGAGCTACGGAACTTCTCTATCTGCTCTTTCAACGCATCCGGGTTGCCTGAGACATCGACCCATTCACCGTAGTCAGCGCTATCGCTGTAATACTCGGAGCCAAATCCAGCCAGCTTGACGTTGATCGAAGCGCCGCTATCAGCGCCCAAATGCGCCAGTTGCGTGGCGATGTCCCGGGTGGCGTCCACACGGAAGCTCTCGGCGTCAGTGGGAGTAGAGCCCTGGTATCCCACGAGCGAGGCCGACTGATCGAGGACGAAGAGCAGATCCGCGGACTTGGAGCTGGCGATACAGGAGCCGAACTCGCTGAGGTTCTTCTGCGAAAGCTCGGACAGGCTCGACTGGGGCGCGGCAGTGTTTTCGGCAGGCTCCGGCGCAGGCGCCTGCTCCGGAGGAATACCCGGATCTTCCTGCGCTAGTGCCCCCAGGCTAGAAGCCATGCCGGCGAGGGCAACAGTAGAGGCGACGGCCAGAAGGCGCGTGAAAACCCGCATTAGATCCCCACCGCCTTGCCTACGAAGAGCGCGATTTCTACAGCAGCGCCGATGACCACAATGAAGCTAGCACCCATGATGATGCGGTAAAGCAGGGTCTGGGTGGTGTCCTCGATATAGAAGGTCTCCGCCTGGCGCTGCGTGTTCTTCAGCGTGTAGATGCCGAGTAGAACAAAGGAGACGATTCCCGCCAAAGCCCAGCCGCACAACCCCAGCGTGAAGAAAAGGGTGGAGGTGGCACTAGCCACAAGCGGGGCGAGGATAACCAGTATCAAGCCTAGGATCGCCGCGACTCCGGCACCGATAAGCCATGCCCAAGGCCCCTTGGTGGGGGCGGTGGCGGCAGGTGTGGGCTGCGTTCCTGGCATGGGCTCTGGGGCGCCCGCCCCGAAACCGCCCCCGAAGGAAGGCCGTGTGCCCCCACTGGGGGCTGCCGAACCTGCGGAGCCTGTAGGGCCAGCAGTCCCGCCGGGTTGGGCGGGAGCAGGGAATGAACCCGCAGGACCGGGTTGCCCGAAGGACCCGCCTTGCGGGGCTGGGTTTCCGCCGCCAAAACGCGGGCGGGGGCCGGGTGAGCCAAACGTCATGATTATGACCTTTTCAAAACGGTGACGCTGCGCGAAGAAACTCCTCTTGCAGAGAGGTCCTTCAGGCAGCGCCGGGGAGGGTGATAGATGGAAACTGGTGTAGAGACACGGCGGGCAGAATTCTCTTAGGGAAAACAATGCCATAAAGACCAAAAGAATGCGCCACTTCTGCCCACAATAGCGCCCCCTCCGGACACCGCTCTGGCAGGGTGCACATGGCCTTAAGTGGGTTAGGCGGGGTGAAGCGAGTTAGGCGCGGAAGAATTCGGCATGTCACTATTGCTACCTATGACAACTCAATCGGCAACCGCAACCACCGCTAATGGTGGCGAGAGCATCCGATTCATCCCGGTACAGTCTGCACTGTATCCGTGGCTGGTCACGGTGTTCGTCGTCACCTTCATCATCTCTAATATCAACGCCACCAAGGGAGTGCAGCTCGGCCCCCTCATCACGGACGGAGCCTTCTTCCTTTTCCCCCTGGCCTACGTCGTGGGAGATGTTCTCTCCGAGTGCTATGGCTTCAAATCCACCCGCCGCGCCATCTACATGGGCTTTGGCCTGGCCATTCTCGCCGTGCTCTGCTTCTATATCGCCATCTGGCTCCCGGCAGCAGACTTCTATGAGGGCCAGGACGCCTTCGCAGCGACGCTGGGGCTCGTTCCGCAGATCTTGCTTGCCTCCCTGGCGGGCTACCTCGTAGGCCAGCTCCTCAACTCCTGGGTACTCACCCGGATGAAGAAGAAGAGCGGCGAAAAGGGCCTCATCGGCCGACTGGTGGCCTCCACCGTGGTCGGCGAGCTGGGAGATACCTTCTTGTTCTGCCTCATCGCCGCCCCCGTCATCGGGGTAGACTCCGTGGGAGGCTTCCTCAACTATGTCATCGTCGGCTTCGTGTGGAAGACCCTGCTTGAGGTAGTTCTTCTGCCCGTGACCACCCGCGTTATCAAGTGGGTCAAGTCCCGCGAGAACTACATCCCGCTCGAGTCCGCGTAGTAGCGCCCCGTGAACTCATCGCGGTAGGCCGCGTAGTATCCGCCCTCTATGGAGGCGCGGATGTTATCGACGAGGCGAATCATAAACTCAAGGTTATGCATGGTGCACAGGGTTCCAGCCAGGAACTCGTTGGCCTTGAGCAGATGGCGGATATAGGCCCGCGAGTAATTCTCCGAAACATATCCGCCGAACTCCTCATCGATGCCGGAGAAGTCCCGCTTGAACTGGGCGTTCTTCAGGTTAAGGCGCCCGTCAAGGGTATAAACGCCTCCACGGCGCCCCAGCCTGGTTGGCGCCACGCAGTCAAAGGTATCGGCGCCGGCCTCGATGGCGGTGAAGAGATCATCCGGCTCGGAGATTCCTAGCAGGTGTCGCGGCTTGTCCTCGGGCAGCTCATCGCACACCCAGCCGACGATGGTGCCCAGGTTTTCCTTCTCCAGCGCCCCGCCGATGCCGAAACCACCGAAGGGGCGGCGCCCAGCCTCCTCGGCCGCCCGCGATAGCTGTACTAGCCCGCGGGCCGCCTTGCGGCGCAGGTCCTCGTACTGGGCGCCCTGTACGACGCCCCATAGCGACTGCTTCGGCCGATGAGTGCGCTCATTGGTCAGACGCTCGTGCTCATCGAGGCAACGCTTGGCCCACCGGTGGGTACGCGCCACGGATTGCTCCTGGTAGATACGGGTGTCTACCAGCGTGGTCAGTTCGTCGAAGGCGAACATGATGTCCGCGCCGAGCCCGTGCTGAATCTGCATGGACTTCTCCGGAGTGAAGCGGTGCTTCGAGCCATCGATGATGGACTTGAAATCCACGCCCTCCTCATCGACCTGTGCCATGCGTTCCTTCTTCGCAGCGCGCACGTCACCCTCGGTGAGGTTGGCCACCTCCATGGCCAGTACTTTTTTGAAACCCACGCCGAGAGACATCACCTGAAAACCACCCGAATCGGTATAGGTGGGCCCGTGCCAGTTCTCAAACTCAGCCAGCCCGCCGGCCTCATCAACGATGTCATAGCCAGGCTGCAGGTAGAGGTGATAGGCATTAGACAAGATGGCCTGCGCGCCGGTCTGCCGAATCTGCTCGGGCGTCAGTGTCTTGACGGTGGCCTTGGTGGCCACGGGGATAAAAGCAGGGGTCTTGATGTCCCCATGCGGGGTGTGGATGACCCCGGTGCGTCCGTGCTTGCCGGGGCTGGTGTCATCCAGGCGCGTCTTGATCTCGAAGGAGAGGTTGCGTTTCAGATCAATCTCGGGCGGTTTATGCATGAGGGACAGTCTAGAGCAGCCCTAATCCCGCGCGTGCGTTGCCCGATCCGGCACGGGGGCAAACTGCTCGGTGCGCGGCGCATGGGATTGCTCCCATTCCTTCTCCAGCGCGGTGCCCTCAATATCGAGCGCGGGCAGGAGCTTATCTAGCCACTTCGGCATCCACCAGGTGGCCCTGCCCATGAGGAACATGGTGGCGGGCACGAGGGACATGCGGACGAAGAAGGCGTCGAAAAGCACGCCTGCGGCCAGGGCAAAGCCGAAGATTTGGATAAACGGCAGCGGCTGGTTTATGAAGGCCACGAAGACGGAGATCATGATGATCGCCGCGGCGGTGACCACGCGCGCGCCTTGGCTAAAGCCCATGATGGTGGCCTCGTCGACCGGACTGTACTTCCCGCCGGTGCCCTGCGGGTGGCGCGATATATGCTCGCGCATGCGCGTGACCAGGAATACCTGATAGTCCATGGCCAGGCCGAAGGTGACGCCGATGAGGAAGATCGGCATGAAGGAAATCAGCGGACCCGGGGCCGGCACCAGGCCCCACAGGCCCTCCTGCCACACCAGAACCGTCAGCCCGAAGGCGGCGCCGACGGAGAGCAAGAAGCCCAGGCCAGCGACGAGCGGGACCAGCAGCGAACGGAAGACTATCAACAGCAAGACAATGGCCAGGCCCACCACGATGGCCAGGTACGGCACCATCGCAGATTCGAGGCGCTCGGTGATGTCCACCTGGACTGCGGTAAGTCCCGTCATGCCGATGTCTGCGCCGGTAACATCCTCGAGCTCCGCGGTGGCAGTGCGCAGCGCATGCGCGGTGGCGATGGTGGCATTATCCGTGGGCGCGGTATCGGGCGAGACCATGATCTGGGCCGCGCGGCCATCGGAAGAAAGCCCCACGATCTGAGCATGCTTGACTCCGCCGATGTCCTTGAGCCTATCCGCGGAGTACATGAAGGAGGCGAAGGCCGCCTGGTCCTCGAGGCTGCCCTCAGACTGCGCCGCCATCAAAGGCTCGAGCGCCTGGGATTCGGTGTTTACCTGGTGCGCATCCACCACCACGAGGAAGCGGCCGTTGACGCCAGGTCCAAAGCCCTCGGAGAGGAGATCTGCGGCCTTGCGCTGGGTGGTATCCGGGTTGGAGGTGGTATCCGCGGGAAGGGAGAGCTCCATGTTGAGCACCGGCACGGTCATAGCACCCAGGGTCAGAACGACGAAGGCCATGACCAGGCCCGGCACCTTCTGGACCACGCGCACCCAGCGGCTGCCCATGGTCTTGCCGCGGCGGCGCTTGCCCTTGCGAGTGGGGTTGCCCGCCACCCCGGGGATAGCGCCTTTGAAGGCCTTGTCGCCGAAAAGACCCAGGAGGGCCGGGATGAGAGTGAGGGCGACAAGCACCGACACCGCCACTGTGCCCGCGGCGGAGAGACCCATGGCGGTGAGGAAGCCGATATCGGCAATGAGCAGCGCGAAAAGCGCGATAAAGACCGTGGCTCCGGCGAATACCACCGAAGATCCCGCGGTACCCACCGCCATGCCCGCGGCCTCTGCGCCGGACATGCGCGAGCGCTCGGAGCGGAAACGGGAGAGGATAAAGAGCGCGTAGTCGATGCCGACGGCCAGGCCGATCATCACAGCCAGGACCGGGGTGATGTTGTTGAGCTCAACCCAGTGCGTCGCGGCCAGCACGCCCAGGGAACCGAGTCCCACGCCGACCACGGCGGAGATAAGCGGCATCCCGGAGGCCACCAAGGAGCCGAAGGTAAAGATGAGGACCAGGAAGGCCACGCCCAGGCCGATGACCTCAGAGGTGGAGTTGATGGCGATCTCGTCGCCGAAGCCAGCGCCGCCGGCCTCGACGTTAATCCCCATGGAGCGCCCCAGATCCATGGCGGCGGTGACCTTGTCCTTATCGGCCTGCTGCACCGTATAAGGGCTATCGGCGTCGAAGTTAAAGGTGGTATAAGCAATGGTCTCGTCATCATTGACCATGGCGAGGTTCTCGGCATCAAGGCGTGCGGATTGCTCCGGCAGGCCCATGCCGGTGAACTGATCAATGATTTGTTGTTCCAACGCGGGCGAGACATCCAGCGGGTTACCAAAGCGCAGGGTATCCCCCATGGCCAGATTCTCCTCGAGCGAACCGATCACCGCATCAATAGCCGCGCGGTTGTGCGGATCCGAGAGTTTCTGACCCTCCGGGGCCTGGAAAACCAGGTTGACCGAGGCGGAGTTGGCGGGGTTGCCGCCCTCCGGGAAGAGCTCCATGGTCCGAGCGGTCGCATCAATGGCGGGCGTGCCCTTGATGGAGAACTCGCTCGTCATTGGTTTCGCCAGCGATACGGCGGTGATTCCTGCTGCGGCCAGCAGGATAATCCACGCGATGATGACCTTCCATTTATTAAGGAAGGACCAACGGCCCAGGCGATAAAGAAGTTTAGCCACGAATAACCCTCTGCGTGAAGAACATGAACCTGCACCAGTGTAGTAGCCCAGGCTGGCAAGACAAGAAAATCGGCGACTGCCCTTTTGCGCAGGACAGCCGCCGATTTTTTGTGGCGGTGGCGGCGGGATTTGAACCCGCGGTTGGGGGTTACCCAACATTCGCTTTCGAGGCGAACACCTTCGGCCGCTCGGACACGCCACCGCGCTCAAGGTTACGTGAGCACGCGCGCTGGACAAAATCATCTGCCCCGGCGCGCAGGCCGCCCCGCAAGCCACCGCAGTAGTGCGACATTAACGCCGCACTACTGCGGAATGGAGCTCCTACTTTTCCTTATCCTTGAAGCTGCCAATAACCTCATTGGCCTTGTCTTTGATGCCATCTACGGCATCGGAGAGCTTTTGCTTGGCGTCTGAGGTGACCTGGTCGGCCTTGCCCTCATTCTCCAGCTCCTCGTTATTGGTAGCATCACCTACTGCTTCTTTGGCCTTGCCGGCGAGCTCATCTTTCTTATTCTCAAAATCACCCATTATTTTCCTCCTTTAGGTTGCGTGAGCACCCATGATACGCGTCTTATGCAACGCTGGCAGGGACCATTCTCAATCACCATCCAGAAAATGGTCTAGGAAAGAGTGAAGAAAAGGGGCTAACGCAGCCCCGCGAAAAAGTCCTGCAATAGCCGCGCACACTCTTCCTCCAGCACCCCGCCGCGCACCTGCGGAACATGCAGCGCCCCCGGCGCGCGCAGCACCTCCACGCGCGAGCCACAGGCCCCGGTTTTCTCCTCATAGGCGCCGAAAACTACTGACTCGATGCGCGAGGCTTGAATCGCGCCAGCGCACATCGCGCAGGGCTCCAAGGTGACCACGAGTTCACAGCCGCTCAGCCGCCAACCATCGCCGTGCTTGGCCACACCCGCCCGGATAGCCTCCACCTCCGCGTGCGCCGTCGGGTCTTGGCGCTGCTCGCGGCGGTTGACGCCCCAGGCTAGTTCGGTACCGGCGCCGTCGAAAAGCACTGCGCCCACCGGAATGTCCCCCGCCGGGGTGCGGCGCGCGACCTCCAGTGCCCGGCGCATCCTCTCCTCAGCGCGCACGAGGCCCTGCTCCCTAGGCAGTGATCTCTGCAATGATCTCCTCGAGTTCATCCCCAAAGCCTAAGTCACCGGCGATGCGAAGCAGCATGTCAGAGGGCCAATCTTCTTCGTTATCGATGATGAAGCCCAACTGATCCTCGCTGAGCCCCAGATCGGCAAAGATATCGAAATCCCCATCGCCATAGGCTTCCGCATCCTCCAAGTCATCCGGATCGATGTCGGGGACGTCGATGTCACGCAGCTCCAAGAAATCGGCGGCGAAGTCATCCTCGACGGCATAGGTGGCATCAGAGACCACCATGCGCACCCCGCCTGGCACGGGGCGCACGACGACAAAGTAATCATCCTCGACGCACAGAAGGGCAAAGGCCGCCTCCGCCGAACGCAGGGAGCGCACCGCGTTGATGGAGGTATGGATGTCGCTGAAGTCATCATTGAAGCTGCGCACCAGCCACTGCCCCTCATTGCGGGCTACGGTCACCGCAAAGGACAAATTCTCATCGCTCATACCTCGTGAGAATAGTCGGGTTGTGCGAGAATTGTCACCGTGAGTCCTTCAGATGTACAACGCCCCATTTGCATAATCGGCCTCGGCTTGATCGGCGGCTCCGTGCTGCGCGATCTCGTCGCCCGCAAACACCCTGTATATGGCTATAATCATTCCACCTCGCGGACGCGAATCGCCCTCAAACAGGGCTTCGATGTCACCGACAACCTGCCGGAGGTTTTAGCCCGCGCCGAGGCCGATGGTGCCCTCATCGTCATCGCCGTGCCCATGAATGCCGTGGGTTCTATCCTCGACGCCATTGCGGAGCACGCCCCCACCTGCGGCATCACCGATGTCGTCTCCGTCAAGAGTGCCGTGCGCGAGCAGGTGCAGCAGCGCAACATGAATGACCGCTACGTGGGCGGCCATCCCATGGCCGGCACCGCGCTGTCAGGGTGGGAGCATTCCCAAAAGGGTCTATTCTCCGGCGCTGCCTGGGCCATTACCTATGATTACGCCGATGAGTGCGACGCCCGTGGCGAACGCGTGCCTAAGTTCTGGGAGGACCTTTTCGCCGACGTCGTCCGCATGACCCAAATGGTCCACGCGGAGGCGGTCCCCGTGCGCGTGGCCAATCACGATGCCGCCGTCGCCCGCGTTTCCCACCTGCCTCATGTCCTAGCTGAGGTCCTGGCCATCGTGGGCGATAACGGCGGCATCCTCGCCCAATCCCTGGCCGCTGGCTCCTTCAAGGACGGCACCCGCGTCGCCGGCACCACCCCGGCGCTGGTGCGCCAGATGTGTGAGACCAACGCCCCCGCCCTGGTGGATGCCCTCGACGAGGCCCTGCACCTACTGCAGGATGCCCGCGATTCCCTCGCCGCGCCGCAGCCCTCCATCGAGGAGCTTGCCGACGCCGGGTATAGAGCCCGCACCCGCATCGACGCCCGCTCGGGCGCCCGCAAGGAATCTGTCTCCCCCATCAAGATTTCCTCGCGCCCCGTGCTGCGCCTCCACCCCGGCGCGCCCCACTGGGTGGGCCAGCTGCGCCAGTCGGAGTCTTTGGGTGGGCGCATAGAGATCTTCTGATTTCTTGGCTGGGTGCATTCAGCGCGGTGCTAGAGGTGCAACTCGGAGCCGAGCACCACGGTCTGGCGCGGCGGCAGGTGAAAAGCCTCGGTGCGCTTGGCCTGGTTCCGGTCCATGGACAAGAACAGGCGCTGGTGCCACTGGTTCCAGTGCCGCACCTCGGCTGGGCGCAGGGTCAGCACCGAGAGGAAGTACAACGCCGAATCTAAGTCCACATCCAATTCCGGGTGCTGGCTTAGCCCGTAGCGCAGGTTAGCCGGGATGTCTTGATCGTCAGCGAATCCCGCCCGCACCGTCACGTGCACTATCCCCTCCCGGATGGAGCTGAGATTATCCACGGAGATCCTCTCCACGGGTGGCACGTGCGGGACGTTCATGGCTACCAGCCGCACGATGAGCACGTGCTCGTGGAGAACATGGAAGTCCTCGACGCAGCGCACGAGCGCCAGCGGCGTGGTCTCAGGATTGGGGTGGGTATAGACCGCTGTTCCCGCAATCCGGCGAATATTGCGCTCCGGCAGCGCAGCAATGAATTCCGGAAGCATTCCCTCTAGTTCACCGCGCCGCTTGAGCAGCCGCCTGCTGCCACGACGCCAGATAACCATGAGCAAGAAGATAAGGCCAGCCATGCCAATGGGCAGCCAGCCGCCCACAAAGATCTTGGTGCTATTCGCCGCCAGCAGCAACAACTCCAGGCTGCCTATAGCTAGGACATAACAGCCAACAGCCCGCCACCGCCAGCCCCATGCCAAGTGGGCAAAGAGCAAAAACAGCAAAGACTCGAGCACCAGCGTGCCCGTCACCGCGAGGCCATAGGCCTCGGCGAGACGCTCGGAGGAGCGGAAGATCAAGATCAACGCAACTACGCCACAGTAAATGAGCGCATTAACCAGCGGCAGATAAATCTGCCCCTCCTCACTCGTCGAGGTGTGGCGCACCGTCATTCGCGGCAAGAGGTTGAGCCGGACTGCCTGGCGAATCACGGCGAATGCCCCGGAGATAACCGCTTGGGAGGCGATGATGGTGGCGACAGTAGCGAAGACGACCAGCGGAATCTGCAGACTCGGGGGAGCTAGGTGAAAGAGCGGATTGGACACCGCCGCTGGGTGCGAAATCACCAGCGCCCCCTGCCCTAGGTACACCACCATGAGGGAGGGCATAGCCACCCAGAACCATGCCGAGCGAATCGCCGTGGCCCCGAAATGACCCAAGTCCGCGTAGAGCGCCTCAGCACCCGTGACAGTCAAGACAATGGCTCCCATGAGAATGAAGGCCTCTAACGGCTCGCGCAGCAGCAGGCTCAACGCCCAGTGCGGGGACAGGCTCGCCAGGATTGCCGGGTGCGCAACAATCTGCGGCACGCCCAACACCGCCATGGTGATAAACCACGCCAGCATAATCGGCCCGAAAGCCCGGCCTACCTTTCCGGTACCAAAAGGCTGAATGAGAAAAAGCGCGCTCAACACCACGATGGCTACTGGCACCACATAATGGTGCAGATCCGGCGATACCACAGCCATGCCTTCCACGGCGCTGAGAACCGAAATCGCCGGCGTGATGACGGCATCCCCGATAAACAGCGCCGCTCCTATCATTCCGCACATCGTGACCAGCATGCCGAGGCGATGCCTGCCCTTGAGGTGCCTGCGCAACAGCGCCACCAGCGCCAGGATTCCGCCCTGGCCGTCATTGTCAGCCCGCGTCACCAGCAAGACATACTTGACGGTCACGATAACCGTGATGGTCCACAGCACCATTGAAATGACGCCATAGACATTACGGGTATCGACCTCAACAGCATTGTGTTCCATGCTGAAAGCAGTGTGGAGAGCGTAGAGCGGGCTCGTGCCGATATCACCGAACACCACGCCCAAAGCACCGAGCGCCAGTAGCGGCGATCCGCCCTTCGCAGCCGCCTGCGGAGACACTGAGATCTTCATGGCATACAGTGTGCTCCCAAATGTGCCTTTTAGCCATAATTGGGCCGCCTAAGTGCTCTTTAGCACTCCCACTACCTCTGTCGTTACTGGATCGAGAACCCTTTTGTCGCAGTCCCCCATTGCTTGAATGCTTCTACGCCAATTAGTCCAACTCAACAGGTTTCGGGGTTACTGTCTTTAGCTGGACAGCAATGTTCTGGCCGAAGAATGCACTATTAGCGCTGAAAACTAGCTCGTCCAGTTCAACTGCGGATGGTCAACAGGGTCGCCATTTTCATTCCTCGGACCGTCATAAAACCAGGTAGAAGGATCTCCGCCTAGGGGCGCAGGAGAATCCTGCACACTTGGCCTCGAGCGGTTGCTCTCACATTCAGATGGGTCGTGTACATAATGATCCGTGTACGGACACCGGTAGTCACCTTGGCCCACGGTCAAACTATCGAAACACTCTTGCGAGAATCTAATTTGATTGTCAGACCACGTGGCTGGGCCTGGAGTGCCCTCGAGGCAATACAACACATAAGGCTGTTCCACAGCCGCCTCGGTGATCGGCGCAGGCTCTATAGCTGCGTGACTAGGGATCACAGAGTCAGACGCTACTTCAGAGCTAGTGGTCTCACTCTTCGTCGTAGACGTCTCCGCCTGCGAACTGGAAGTGGCAGTAGTGCTCGACGGCGAAGATACAGAATCTTCAGAGTCTCCGCTACTGCATGCTGTGAGAGCAAATGAGCAAATGAGGCCAGCAACAATGGTAAATACTGAAATTCTCACCGGAATCCTTCTAGGGTGTTGTCCACCCAACCGCTTTCAAGATAAGTTGAGCTCACTAGATTTACTAGAAAGCGGCGACGCCCTTGGTTTCTATGCCCACGCTGGCGAAGTTGCCCATGGCGCGCGGCAAGTGGTCCTGGCTCGTAACCAACACGACCTGCTTGTCGGGGATCAAACCAGCAACGGCCTGGGCGTTTTGGACGGTGTTGCCCGACCACTCATCACGAATGATGGGGTTGAACACGAGACGTGCGCGCAGCATGGCCTCCATGGACTGCGACTCGGTGGGGCAACCGCCCTGCGTCTTGCCGCCGGTCACGACGACGCGATTGGCAGGATGCAGGCGCACGAACGCTGCCGCACGATCCAGCCGCTTGTTAAGCACTGCAGGCGGTACGCAATCAGGGTTGAGACGTGCCCCGAGGACAACGATGGGCGCTCCCGCAAAAGCCGCGTTGTGTGCCGCCACAAGATCGGAAGCCGACGATAGCCCTGCAACCTCCGAGGAAAGATCGACGGCGGAGCTAGTAGAGGAGAACGCCTGGGACGCAGCGATGCCGGTCGCGACAATAGCGTTGACGGTCAAAGACATAGATTTCCTATCCAGAGAAGAGATGAGTAACCCCTCACCACCGCAGGGAGGGTGCACGGACGCATGCGCTGCGAATTGACCGTAGCAGGACATATGGCCTCTGGGCCGCCGAGAGAAGGAATCTGTGACGGGTGAATACTGGTGTGACAAGAGTGGCAGATCCAGGGACACTTCCCTCCCCCGAAATAGATGCCACACCAGGCTTGAGCGCGCCACGGCGTTTTCACGGTAAATAGTGGCTAGTTTCTGAAGTTTTTGGCCACTGCGGGCAGTGAACACGCCAAGACCACCAAAACCACCGAAACTGGAGTGCCCGCACATAGCAAAATCCCCATCCTTGAAATAACAAGAACGGGGATAAACTGTGCGCCCGAAGAGATTCGAACTCCCAACCTTCTGATCCGTAGTCAGATGCTCTATCCGTTGAGCTACGGGCGCATTTTGTTGAGCAGCTGTACTGTGCAACGAGATTTAACTATAGCGTCGAGCAGCAATAGCCACAAATCGCCATGTAAGCGGGCATTTAGCCGGTTGAAATGCCAAAGAGAGAACCGATTCCGTAGGTGACAGCGAGGCCGAGCGCGCCACCGATAACGAGGCGGGCCACGGAGACCACTGGTGAGGTGCGGGAGAGCTTCGCGGAGATAAAGCCCGTTATCGACAAAGCCACGAGAGTAACCGCCGTTACCAACAGCGCCTCGTTGCCGCGGGGTGCAACGAAAACGGAGAGCAAGGGCAGCAACGCACCGGAAAGGAAGGACAGCGCTGACCAGCCGGCAGCCTGCCAGGGGCTGGTGAGATCGTCCCCGTCGAGGCCAAGTTCTAGGCGCAGATGCGCAGAGAGAGTATTGCCGCCACTTATTTCCGTTGCGGCGGTATGCGCTGTTTCCTTAGTCACGCCATAGCCCTCGAGGATTCCGGCGAGCTCTAGGTGCTCGCCCTCCGGGTCCTCGGCCAGTTCGCGGCGCTCTTGTTCCACCTGCGCGCGCTCGGTGTCGCGCTGAGCGGAAACCGAGACGTACTCACCCAGGGACATGGAAACCGCACCGGCGATGGTGGAGGCTAAACCGGCCGTGAAGATGGCGGCAGACCCCGCCCCGGAGCCGATGACGCCGAGGATGAGTGCGGACACACTGACGATGCCGTCGTTGGCGCCGAGGACCGCCGCCCGCAGGGAGTTCAAACGCGAGCCTTCGGTTCCTTCGTGCGGCTCATTGGGGTGCGACATGGCAACCCTCCTTTTTAGAGAGAATGAAGTTTTGATTACCCCAATTATGGTGAAAAGGCGCACGGTTTGCTAACAAGCAAAAGCTACCCTAAGCGGTGCAAACTGTGCCTTTCCTGAGGGTAGCTGGAATGTGGGGGCTTAACCCACGAGCCCGAATACTGGTATGGCAATAAAATATGTGGTCAGCGTGATGAGAACGCAGCCTATGATGTTGAGCCAAATGCCGCCCTTGATCATCTCGCCAATCTTGACGTAACCGGATCCGAAGGCGATGGCATTAGGCGGGGTTGCCACCGGCAGCATGAAAGCACAGGTTGCGGCTAGGGCGACCGGAATGGTGAGCAATAGGACGTTTGCCTCGCCGTTGGCGGTCAGCCCGATTCCGACTGCGACGCCGCCCATAATCGGCAAGAAGGTGGCCGCGGTGGCGGTATTGGAGGTGATCTCAGTAAGGAGAAGGACCAACAAGGCAATGGCTGCGATGAGCAGGAAGACGGGCAATCCACCCAGGCCCTTGGCCATCTCACCGATCCAGAGGGAGAGGCCAGAGGCACTGAACATGGCAGAAAGGGAAAGGCCACCGCCGAAGAGGAGGAGCACGTCCCAGGGCATTTCATTCGCAGTCTTCCAATCGAGCAAACGCACGCCGGTCTTGGGTTCAGCGGGCAGGATAAACAGCAGCAGGCCCGCGATGATGCCGATGATGGCGTCGTCGTAGTAGGAGTCCTCGCCCACAATGAAGGGGACGAATACCCAGGACAGCGCGGCGATGAGGAAGATGAGCCCAGTGATGATCTGCGGAGGAGTCCACGGACCTAGCTGTTTAATCTCGCCGTCGATAAGCTCCTTGCCGCCGGGAATCTCCTTTATCTCCGGTTTGAAAATAGTAATCAACACCCCCCACGCCAAAAATAGGAAAACGATGGCCAGAGGCATGCCCACAAGCATCCATTTTCCAAAGCCGATGGTGATGTCGTGCGCCGACTTCATGTACCCGGCCAGCAGCGCATTGGGCGGGGTACCGATGAGGGTGCCGAGGGATCCGATGGAGGCGGCGTAGGCAATTCCCAGTATCATTGCGCTTGCAAAACGCGCCTGCTTGCGCATACCGCCGACGGTCTCTGCGGTCAGGTGCAAGACGGAGACGCCGATGGGCAACATGACCACGGCGGTGGCGGTGTTGGACACCCACATGGACAAGAAGCCGGTGGCCAGCATGAAGCCTAGTACTAGGCGTTTGGGAGAGGTTCCCACGATCTTGACCACGGCCAAGGCCATGCGGCGGTGGATATTCCAACGCTGGAGCGCGAGTGCGATCAGGAATCCGCCCATGAACAAGAAGATGGTGGCGGAGGCATAGGGCGAGCCCACATCTTTAATGCCGGCGACGCCGAAGAGAGGGAACACTGCCAGGGGAATCAGCGCCGTGGCCGCCAAAGGTATAGCCTCCGTCATCCACCACACGCCCATGAGAATGGTTACGGCCGCCACGGTGCGCAGCGCTTCGTGGGTATAAGTGGTGTCCTCGTCGGCCCCGGTGGACTGGAGGACCGTCTCCACCGAGTTGCTGGGGAAGATGAAGAAAACGATAAGCGCGAGAATTAGTCCGGTAAATAGCCCGATGAGCTGGCGGCGCCAGGCCCGAGGCCGGGGGCCGCAATCATCCTCGCCTTCCGCGTGGGCCGTGGATCTGTGGGTCTGAGGTATGGTCATACAATTGTCTCCTTGGTCAACGTGGGGAGGTGATGTACACCTCGTTTGACGGCCGGGGTTGCATAAACCACCAACCGCTGGTACCCCAGACCCTAATTGGTACACATGCAGCTCTCAGCTTGTTTCCGGTTTTCACCCCCGCTGTGGGCCCCTAAAATCTAGCACACCGTCCACGAATCCCCGGTCCAGAGCCAAGAAGTTAGATCCCCAACACAGCCTTGGCAATGAAGAAGTAGATGATGAGCCCCGTCGCATCGCAGAACGTGGAGATGAAGGGATTGGAAAAGACTGCAGGGTCGGCGCCTACCTTCTTGGCCACAAGGGGCATGATTCCGCCCACGGTGGCGGACATCGAGCACACCAAGAACAGCGTCGCGCCAATGACGATGCCCAGATGCAGGTCAAATACCAGCGAGGCGAGCAGCAATCCGAGTGCACCTAGGGCCCCACCCAAGAGCATGCCTACCCGCAACTCACGCCAGAGCACCGCCCAGAGATCCTTGGTACGCACGTCCCCCAAGGCCAGGGCGCGCGTGACCGTCGTTGCCGCCTGATTGCCGGTGTTGCCGCCGGTTCCCGTGAGCAGCGGAATGAAGAGGGAGAGCACCACGGCGGCGGCGAGCGTGTCCTCGAATACGGAGAGCACCTGCACAGTCAGCAGGGCGGAAACGGCCAGGACCAAGAGCCACACGATGCGCAGGCGCACGAGCTTGAACAGCGGAGTCGACATATAAGGCTGATTAAGGGCCTCAGTACCACCGGAGCGCGCGGTGTCCTCGGAATCCGCCTCCTCCACGATGTCGGTGGCGTCGTCCCAGGTCAAAAGGCCAACTAGGCGACGCGAGTCATCGACCACCGGGATGGCCAAGATATCCAGCGGGAGGAACCAGCGCGCAGTTTCCTCCGCATCCGCGCTGGCATAGGTATAAACGGCCTCCTTCATCAACTCGCCAAGAGGCTTATCATCCGGGGCCTGAAAGAGCTCGCGGAAGCTCAAGACTCCCACCAAGCGCCTGTCCGTGCGCACGACGGGCAAGGTATATATAGTCTCCAGATCCCGTGCGGTGGCGCGTAGCTGCCGGAGGGCTTCCCGCGCGGTCATCTCGGGATAGATGTCCGGCACCTCGGGCGACATGCGGCGGCCCACCGAGCCCTTCTCGTAGCCCAAAACAACGCCGGTGATGTCACGGGCCGGCTTCTTCAAGGACTTCAGGAGGCGGTCTGCGATCTCGGCCGGCAGCTCGTCGAGAAGCGCGACGCGATCCTCCGGTTCCAGGGAGTCGAAGAACTCGAACACCTCGGAATTTCCCAGCTCATCAATGAGATCCGCCTGCTGGCCAAAGTCCAGCGCATCAAAAACCGCGATGGACCTGTGCCTTGGCAGGAGGCGCAAGATAAGCGCCGCGCGCACGGAATTGCAGCGCTCTACTAAGGAAATGAGCTCCCGCAAGGGCAGGCGCGCCGCCAGCTCCTGCAAGTGGGAGGCAATCTCCGGATCCAGCGCATCATCGCTGCGCAGGATCTTCTCTAGGGCCTCAACATCTGACAACCGTGTCGATTTATTCCGCATCTGGCGACCCCTATCTCTTTCTTCCCACCTGCAAGCCACCTCATCCTACGGCGAATTCTCAACACGGGTCGCCGCCCAAGCCTCCCCCGCGGCAGCAAAAATCCCAGCTGCGCACGGTAGGCACGCAAACTGGGATCATTGGAAAATGTGGCGGAGACGAGAGGATTTGAACCTCCGGACCTACGCAAGTAGGTCAACTCCTTAGCAGGGAGCCCCATTCGGCCACTCTGGCACGTCTCCAGCGGTCCACGGATGAACCTTAAGAAACTCTACCTGAGTCTGCCTGACAGACAAAACCTGGGGCAGGCTTTCTAGGCGCGGCGTCATTTCCCTTCTTCGAGCGCTGCCTGCAGACGCAGGGCAACGTGCAAGGCGGCGGCGCGCCAGCCCTCCTCTAGCGCGGCAGGACCTATCAATTCGCGGACCCTTTCCAGCCGGTAATGCAGCGTCGCACGATGGATGTAGAGTTCGGCCGCGGTCGCAGTGACGTTGCGGGCGTGATCCAGATAAGCAAGCACGCTGCGCCAATAGGAATCACTTCCCGCACGCAGCAATTCTCCGGCCTCCGGGCTTAAGGTGCGCACCGTAGCCGGGGAAAGATCCCACCCGAGGAGCAGACGCCAGGCCCCTGCCTCGGACCAGTCCAGGGCGTCTATTCCCGTTAGCTTGGCGATGTCGGCCATATGCCGGGCGCGGCGCACCCCCGCGCCCACCGCACTCGCCGCGCCGACGGCTGCGGAACCACGCGCCGCAATGACGGCACCTGCGGTCAATGCGGCGCTGGCTACCTCCTCGAGTAGGGCCGCACTGTCGGCGGCGTTACGTGGGGACTCGATGAGTACGAGGGAATCGTGGACATCGAGAGCCAGAAAGGGACGGCGGTGCAGCGGGCGGGCGAGCTCAAGGGCCAACCGGCCCAGGTCCCCGGCGATGTGGAGGCGGTGTACCCGCAGCTCGCCGTCGACCGGCAGGAGATCTAGCTCGTGGGCACGCGCCAGCGCATCGTCATGCCCGGCCATGAGGTCCCGGGCCATCTCCCGGGCTTGTTCTGCCCGCGCGGCCAGGGGCGCATCACGCCTGTCCACCTGCTCGATGAGGGCGTCGAGGAGGGGGTTTATCGTGGTGAGCGCGGCTTCGCCAAGCGCGGGCTCGTTGATGATCCACAGGTGTCCCACCAATCGCAGGCCCCGGCGCAGGGGAATGACCACGCGCGGGAGCATGTCGTAGCCGGGGTGGGCGGGCAGGCGCACCGGCGCCGTGGCCTCCTGAATGCCAAAGCTCAGCATCCACGGTATCGGCTCCGGCGGTGGCGTGCGGTTGAGAATGGAGGCGGCGCGGTGTCCGTCGATGGGGCCGAGCTGGGCACTGGCGGCAATGACTGCGATGGAGGGCGTGGTGACCTCGACGGATCGCTGCAGCCGCCGCGCGATCTCATCCACGTAATGCTGTATATCGTGCAAATTTCCCACCGCAGCCTTTGACATATGTCAAAGATACTTAGTGCTGCTGTCTAGTGACAAGAGGCCCAGCCCGCCGCGATAATGCTGGTACGTCCCGTGACCTCAGTAATCCTTTCCAGAAAGGCAGTCTTCCGCGCCATGCACACCACCATCGGAGAATTCATCCTCAACCGCCTCAAAGCTATCGGCATCACCGAAATCATCGGGGTTCCCGGAGACTTCAACCTGAGCTTCCTCGAGCAGATCAGCCAGAGTGAAGGCATCCGCTTCATCGGCGCCTGCAACGAGCTCAACGCCGCCTACGCCGCCGATGGCTACGCCCGCCAACGCGGCGCCGGCGCACTGTTGACCACCTATGGCGTGGGCGAGCTCTCCGCGCTCAATGGCATCGCCGGCGCCCGCGCCGAGCATGTCCCCGTGGTCTCCTTGGCCGGCGCCCCGCCGCAGTACGCCACCGAATTTGGCTGGAACTTGCACCATTCGCTTGCCGACGGTGACTACACCAACATGCTCGAAGCCGTCGCCCCCTTCACCGAGGTGGCCACGCGCCTGTCCCCTATGAATGCTGTGGAGGAGTTCGACCGCGCGCTGCACACCTGCCTGCGCGAAAAGCGCCCCGTCCACATCCAGATTCCCTCCGACATCACCCACCTGAGCATCGAGGTCCCCGATGCCCCGTTTTCCACCGCGCTGCCCGCCTCCGATCCGGAGAGGCTCGAGGCCGCCGCCGCGCGCATCCTCGAGCGCTTTGCCCAGGCCACGGACCCCATCATCCTCATCGATCAAGACACCGACCGCCACGGATTCACCGCCCAATTCGAGGCCCTCATTGCCAAGGCGCACATCCCCTACGCGCAGCTCTCCTCGGGCAAGGCCATCCTATCCGAGCGCGGCGAGCACTTCCTCGGCACCTATAACGGCGCCGCCTCGACCCCCGGTCTGCAGGAGCGCATCGAGCGCTCCGACTTTCTCATCACCACCAACCCGCGCTTCATCGAGGTGAACTCGGGCTCTTTCACCCACAACCTCAGCCGCGCCACCATCATCAACTTCGGCGATCAGCACGCCAACGTCGCCGGCGAAATCTTCGTTGGCATCACCACCGCCGAGCTTATCGACGTCCTCCTCGAGCGCATTCCCCCCGCCTCCTCCTCGTCTGCCTCCCAGGCGCCCGCGAGCCCCGCTGCCGTCGAGTCCTTTAAGCCGCACCCTGAAGCCGCGTTGTGCCACGAGCGCCTCTGGCCGCAGATGGTCGATTTCCTGCGCGAGGAGGATGTGGTCATCGCCGAGGCAGGCACCTCCAATATCGGGCTGGGCCCGCAGCGCCTGCCTCAAGGCGTGCGCTATATCAACTCCCCCATCTGGGGTTCTATCGGTTTTACCCTGCCCGCGCTTTTGGGCTCGCAACTAGCCGCTGCGGATCGCCGCCACATTCTCTTCATCGGTGACGGCTCCTTCCAGCTCACCGCCCAGGAGCTATCCACCATCCTGCGCCAGGAGCTCAACCCCATCATCGTGCTCATCAACAACAAGGGCTACACCATCGAGCGCTATATCCTCGGCATGGAAGAGGAGTACAACGACATCCAGGACTGGTCCTATAACCAGCTGCCGCAGGTCTTTAAGGCCGATACCACGATGGAGTCCTACTCGGCTACCACCGAGGGCGAGCTGGCGCAGGCCCTCGAATCCATCGCTGCCTCCCCGCATGGGGCCTTCCTCGAGCTACATCTTCCGGCCGCAGATGCGCCACGCGGATTGCACACTTTCGGGCCCATGACCGCAGACTTTGACTACGGCCCGCGTGGGCCACGAAACGACTAAGGTACTAGGCATGATTCGCTCCGACCTTTCTTCACTTCCCAATTACGTGCCGGGTGCACGCAACGACACGGCTGTAAAGCTCTCCTCCAACGAGGCCACCCAGCCGCCTTTTCAAGTGGCCAGCCAGGCCATGGCGCAGGCCGCGGCCGGCGCCAACCGCTACCCGGATATGGGAGCGATCGCCCTGCGCACCGCCCTCGCGGAGCGCCTTGGCGTAGAGCTCGAGCAGGTCGCCGTCGGCACGGGTTCTTCCGCCATTTGTCAGCAGCTGGTGCAGATCACCTCGGTCCCCGGTGACGAGGTTATTTTCCCCTGGCGCTCCTTCGAGGCCTACCCCATCTTCACGCAGGTCGTCGGCGCCACCCCGGTCGCCGTTCCCCTGAACTCGGAGCACGGCCTAGATCTTGCCGCCATGGCTGAGGCAGTGACGGACAAGACTCGGCTTATCTTTGTGTGCAACCCGAATAACCCGACCGGTTCCACCGTGACCTCGCAGGAGTTCCGGGAGTTCCTCGCCGCGGTGCCTTCCCGCATCATCATCGCCTTGGACGAGGCCTACTTCGAGTACAACCGCGCCACCGATACCCCGGTGGCAACGGAGGTCATCAAGGATCACCCCAACGTCATTGGCATGCGCACCTTCTCCAAAGCCTATGGCCTCGCCGGCGTGCGCGTGGGCTACGCCTTTGGCGACGCGGAGATCATCACGGCGCTCAACAAGGTAGCGGTTCCATTCTCCGTCAGCGCCGTGGCTCAGGCCGGCGCCCTAGCCTCTTTGCAGGCCGATGAGGAACTACGCACGCGCACTGAAGATGCCGTCGCCCAGCGCGAACGCATGGTCGAGACCTTCTCGCGCTACGGCGTCCCTCATTCGGAGGCCAACCTCATCTGGCTGCCCGCCGCCAACATCGCGCACCTGGGCACCCCACAGCAGATCGCGGAAGCACTCGCCGAGCACGGCGTCCTCGTGCGCGCCTTCGACGAGGGCGTGCGCATCTCTTGCACCACCGCCCCGGAGACCGACGCCCTCCTCACAGCCTGGCAAGAAACCTTTGGTGGTGAAGAATAATTAGCTCGCTGCTGAACTTCATCCTCAACGTCATCGCCATCGCGGTGGCCTTCTGGGCCGTGGTCACGCTGGTCCCCGGCATTTCCATCACGCCGGATACCACGGGCAACTTCATCGCCATCGCCGTTGTGTTCATCCTCATCAACGCGGTGGTCACCCCGGTCCTGCGCTTCTTCGGCGCGCCACTGACCTGCCTCACCCTGGGCCTCTTTGCCCTGGTCATCAACGGCGCGGTGCTCTTTATAGTCTCGTGGGCGCTGCGCACCCTCGACCTCGGCATTGGCTACCTGCACATCGAGAGCTGGTGGGCCGCCATCTTCGGCGCCATCATCCTCTCCATCGTCTCCGGGGTGGTCAACTTCTTCACAAGTCCCCTGCGAGTGGTTCCTTAGCTCTCAAGGGCTAATCCCTATTCAATAGTTCGTACCTTGTGCTTCGGTGCCCACGCCCTCCCCTTATGGCAATCACGTGGGCCTCGAGGAGCTGCTTCAGGGCGTAACGAACTTTGTTCTCGGAGAGCTGTGTACTTTCAATCAGGCCTACCACGGTACTCTTAGCTGCAGATTTAGACCGGTAAACGGCCTCAGTATTGGGACCGAGCGTAGAAATCTTTGTGAGAGAGGCAGCAACACTATTGCTTGTGGTTTCGGGGTTTTCTTCCGCCTCGGGCCCCAGCTTCAGTTGCCCATCAATGCTCCTGATGACTCCTGCCTGCAGCAGATCTTCCACTTCGCTTCGCACATCTCTGGGAGCAACAGGCGCGAACTCATTCTCTGCCTGGGAAACCGTCCATGTTTCTCCCCGGAGGAGACCTACCAAGAGCTCTTTCTTCATCCACGACAATGAGCCAGTGAAGGAACGCGGAAAGCACTCTCTTCGTCATCGTAACGATTGTTTCGGAATAGACTCACGCTAAACTCCACGCCATTGTCAAAAAAGCGTGGGTCTGGCTTCCCCGCCCCCCGCATAGCGTGATAGACCTCAGGAATACCGCCACCCTCGCCTTCGGACGCCCATCAGGGGTTTCAAGACACTTCGCGATCTCGTATACGCGCTGATTTACTGCGGATTTCGTTAGATCCGTGGACTCAAGTTGCGCGGTAGACAGCCCTTCTAGGCCGCCTGGGCTTTTAATGATCAGACGATCTCGCAGGACTCGAATTTCCACCCGTTTTCCGGTACCGACGGTATTCGGCCCCAGGTCACGGTGCACAAAGGCATTTGCCAGAAGCTCGCGCACCGCCGACATCGGGAGCTCTGGCCTTGATTCCGTATGGCCGTCAGCCGTATATGCACGCTCCTCAGCAAGATTATCGCGCACCCATTCCATCGTCTCATCGAGGAGAAGTGGAATAGGTCCTCCGAAGTCTTTGAGATTTCGAGTGCGAACGCCTGATCCGTCTCTGGACACACGCACGGCAGCAGTGGCCGCAAGGGATGGGAATGTTGCCTCGGGCAGAAGCCCCATAGCGTAAAGCCCTCCCATCCGAAGCTGTCCTTCATCATCAGTCACATTGGTTATCTGAAGAAGACGGGCATCTTCTCCAATCTTCGCTACACGGGCGGTTCTATGTCGAACATTATGCAGAAAGTTGCTCACTGGCGTGGAGTGCTGCAATGTCAATCATCCGGAGGCCATTGTCATTCATGGGGAGTCATCGGCCTGCCGGAGATATGCCTTGTTCTTGAATCGCGCGGGCTTTTGCTCGGGAGCCAAGGGCACGATCTCTACTACTAAGACAGTGGTTTAATCGACTGCCTCACCTTATCGGCAATCCCACTTTCCAACTTCGCAGGATCCGGGACTCCTAAAACCTGGAAATCAGCTCTTTCCTCGACGCCGAGGATAAGGATGCCTCCCTCAGGCATGTTCGCGAAAGCAGCAATAGATTCGAAAACGTCACCATGAGCACCATTTCCTGCACGTTTTCATTCGATGGCGGTGCTGTCACTACCAAGCCTTCGAAACTCTCGAAGTATCCGGTCGAGGGTTTCCGCATTCCAAATCATGCTTCTAATACAGGGAAGTGATTCCCACTTTGCCCATTTGTTTAAAACTTTCTCCAACTTTATTCGATCCCAGGTTGGATTTGCGGTGGAATGAACTGCAGCCTGCGCATAAGTAGGCACTTTGGGGAATCTTCCGTTTGTAGAGCGCAGGGTGGGAGTGGCAGATCAGAAGCGAGTCCCCCGTAATCGAAGCCGACGCCGTGCCCTACCTGCGATAGGGTGCGGAAAGTAGCCGTTGGGACGGTTGTCCTAACGGCTAGTATGCGGGGGCTGCCAGACTATTGTCCCGCCTTGGCGGGTAAGGCGCCCGCGGCGCGGCGGCGCATTCGGATCGTCGTCATTGATGCCATTGTGGTAGTTACACAAGGTCACCAGGTTGGCAACGTTAGTCTCCCCGCCGTGCTTCCACGGGGTGAGATGGTGGAACTGTCCTCTTTCCGCCGGGGTGGTACAGCCCGGCCACGCGCAGGTGGGGTGCTCTGCTGCCAGCATCGTGCGCTGCTTAACCGATGCGAAGCGCTCAAAGCGGTATAAGTCCACCGGCCC